>NZ_BAAAVI010000094.1:0-28126 GCF_039534445.1 Streptosporangium fragile
CTCTGCTGCGGGAGTCGCTGCGCCCGGGAGGTGTTCTGCCTTTCTGTCCCGGGAGGGTCCCGGGAGCCCGGCTGTCCTGGAAAACGGCCTGGAAAACGGTACGGAGAAGCCCTGACCCGCAACGGGTCAGGGCTCATGGCCGCCGGGAGCAACCCCGAGGTCTGACGAAGCCTGTCAGGGAGTGATGAAAAGGGCGTCGCCCAGGGTGCGCTCGGCGCCGTCGGAGGGGCGGTTGACGACCTTGTGGCCGATGACCATCGCGGTCGAGCCGCCGCCGTCGAAGTTGATGGCCTGCTTGGCGCCCAGCCAGCGCATCAGCTGTGCCGCCTCGACCATCGAGGCGCCCACCGTGACGCCGGGGTTGCGCCCGTCCACCGTGGCCAGGATCAGCCCGCCGGACTTGGTGATGCCCACCATCGTCCGAGGGTGGCGGCGGAGCATCATGTTGACCGAGGCGTGCCCGTCGGCCGCCGCGGTGATCCGTACCCGGCCGTTCCGGACCAGCCCGACCCCGCCGCCCATGACGTACGTGCGGTGGGTGAGGGGGATGGCGCGCTGGGTCCGCAGGTCTATGACCTTGGTGTCGACCCGCATGCCGGAGCCCTCCAGCGCGTGTTCCTGGAGCCAGGCGGCGGCCAGGCCGGTGCCGTGGAGCACTGCGGTGCCCCGGGGAACGGCCCCGCCTGCCTGGCGGACGTTGACGATCCGCCCCTGGGTGTCGATCACGACCTCGATGCCGCCGTCGGCGGCGGTCTTGGCGCCGAACTCCTCGGTGTAGAGGACGAGTTCCTCGGCGACCGCGGCCCGGTTGACTCCATTGACCTCGGCCTTCGCCCCGTCGGAGGAGATCGCGGTGACCATGGTCTTCAGCTCGGTGATCCGGGCTTTGCGGCTGTCGGTGATGACCAGGGCGCTGCGGCCCGCGACCCCCTCGCTGAGCAGCCTGCCACCCACCACGGAGACGCCGACCGGGTCGCCCTGCAGGGCTCTGGCCGTGTGGATGTTGAAGAAGCCGCCGTTGACGCCGGCGATGGCGCCGGTGAGCTTGGACATCGAGCTGGTGGTTTCGCGCTTGGCCACGCTCTTGCCGACGCTGGTCTTGAACGACCCCCGGAAGACCTTCGGGTCCACCATCAGTACGTGCATGTTCCACGGGCCGGTGGTCGCGGTGCCGTCGTCGCCGAGGTAGTCGGTCTTGGCCGGGATGTCGTACTCCTTCAGCTCCTTGACCACCTTGTCGGCCTTGGCCCGCTGCTTGAACGTCCACAAGCCGACCCGGACCATGTATCGCTCCACGGCCGGGGCGTCCGCGGCGGCGGGCTGCACGATCTTCACGAGGGCGGGCGTGAACCCCGCCGCCTGCACGGCTTCGGCTCTGGCCTGCGCGGTGGGCAACGGGCCGTTGTCGTGGCCGTTGGGCATCAGCACGGAGACGGTCCACCCCTGGGTGGACTTTCCGTGGGTCACGCTGAAGAGCTCCACGCCGGGGGCCACGCTGCGCTGGTTTTTCACCGGTGCCGCGCTGGTTCCCAGTGGGAACGCCGAGGAGGGAAACCGTGAACTCGCCTGCTCGGCTTCGGCGGGAATCGCTGTGGTGGTGAGTGCCACGGCTGCCAATCCGACGACGAGACGTCGCGACATGTATATCTCTCCCCGTTGGTGATCTGTCTTTGGTGCACTATCGTGCCGAGATCCACGGGGTGGAGGGAGCGAAACACGCGAAACATCCCAAGAAAGTGTTGTTGCTCACTCGGGATTCGAGAGAAACAGGGGTGCCACGCTGTTTCGGCGGCGGACGAGAATGAGAGCGGGCAGGCCGACGGGTGCGTGGCTGGAAAATCCCCGCATTGGGGCCGTACGGAATGCGGATTTCGTACGGCCCGCAGGGGGATTCCGTCACGCCATGGTGTGGTAGACCTTGCGCAGCGTTTCGTGGACGACCCAGACGGTCTTGGCACCCTCGGCGAGCAGGCAGACCGAGCCGGGGACGAGCTCGACGGTGGCCCCGCCTTCGACCTCCAGCGTGGCGCGGCCGGACAGCACCACGAACACCTCGTCGCGTTCCACGTCGGTCACCGTGCCCGGAGTGATCTCCCAGATGCCCCGGCTCTGCCGGCCGTCCGGTGACGACCACAGTTCGATCGACGACACGCGGGGGGAACCCGCCAGGATCTGGTCGGGGGCCGTCTCCTCGGGGATGAGCCGTACATCACCGGTGGGGACGGAGAAGGCCCCGGCCGCGGCGACCATGCGGGCCAGGTCGGCGGGCTCGGGGACAATGATCTCGGGCATGGAAACCTTTCAGGTGCGGGGGTTGTCTCTCCGGAAGGACTCCAGCGCCAGGAGGGCGACGTGGAGGGAGAGACAGGACTCGACATCGTCGAGGTCGGTGTCGAGGACGCGCTCCAGCCTGCGGAGGCGGTCGTAGAAGGCCGGTCGTGAGAGGTGGGCCTTCTGGGCGGCGACGGCCTTGTTACGGCCCACGTCGAGGTAGATGCGGAGGATCCGGGTGAGGTCGCCGCCCCGCTGGGCGTCATGGGCGAGCAGGGGAGCGAGCTCGCGCTCGGCGAAGGTCTGCAGCCGGGCGTCGTCGCGCAGCAGGTGGAGCAGGCCGCGCAGGCGCAGGTCGGGCAGGCGGTAGAAGGCACGGCCGTCGGGCTGACGGACGGCCACGTCGGCGACCTGCTCGGCCTCCAGGAAGCTGCGCCGCACGTCACGGACCGATTCGACGACGGAGCCGGCGGCGAGCACGAAGGGCGCCGCGAAGGATCCGCGCAGGCGCTCGGAGAGCGAGGTCAGCGCGGGCTCGGCGAAGGTGCGCGGCGGCAGGGGGAGCAGGACGCCGACGCGGTTCTGGTCGAGCGCGCCGACGAGCGCGGGCAGGCGGATCTCGCGGCAGGCCGCCGCGGCGGCGTCGGCCAGCTCGCCGAGCCGGGCGAGCTGCTCTTGGCCGTCCATCGGGTTCTCGGGTGTCCCGACCATGCGGAGTACCACGCTGATCAGTTTGCGGCCGGTGAGCGGGACGCCGACCGCGCGGGCGCGGGCCGTGGCCTCCTCCGGGTCGGCGTAGGCATGGGTGAGGATGCCGGTGATGATCGTGCCGTGGGCCTGGCGCTCCAGTGACTCCTGGTGGCGCTCCAGCAGGCGGCCCAGGGCCAGGGTCGTGGCGGCGCGCTCGGCGAGCACGACGTCGCGCGGGCCGGGCGGGGTGTCGCAGAGCAGGATCAGCCGGCCCCAGTCTTGACCCCGTGCGCCGACCATGGTGACCAGCCAGCCGGAGGCCGCGTCGTAGGCGGTGCGTCCCTCGGGGGCCACCGTCCGGGACCGTGTCTCCCAGCTGGCCAGCAGGGCGCCGATGTCGCGCCCGGCGCTCTCGCAGGCCAGGACCTGATGGGCCAGATTCTCCAGCAGCACCGCGTGCCCGGACAGCCGGGAGGCCTGGCTGAGCACCTCCGCGGGGGAGGCGCCCTCGACGGACAGCTCGGTGAACACCTCGTGGAGCTGCTCGGAGGCGCGCAGCTCCTGGAGCTGGATGTCGATGATCCGGGCGTGGACCGACTCGGTGATCTGGACGAACGGAGTCTCCCTGGCCAGGGTGATCAGGGGCAGGCCGTGCTGCTCGGCGGCGCTGACCACCGGGCGTGGCAGCTCCCCGATGAACTTGCGGCCCAGCTCCACGATCAGCCCGGAGGCGCCGACGGCGGCCAGCTCGGCGATGTAGTCGACCAGCTTGCCCGGGTCGTCGGGAAGGGCGATGCCGGTGGTGAGCACCAGCTCGCCGCCGCGCAGCAGTTGGGCGATGTCGGTGACCTCGCCCACGTGGACCCAGCGCACCCGGCTGTCGAGCCGATCCGCGCCGGCCACGACGCGGGGGTTTCCCCGCCGGACGGTGTCCAGAGCGAGGACGTCGGCGACTGTTGGGAGCACTCACCGAGAATATACGATCAGGATGTAAGTATGAAGTGATGCATCGTTACATGTTGTTCGATCGTGCCGATGTCTGTCCGCTGCTGGACGCGCGGGGGGCGAGTGCGCGGGCAAAGGGTCTCCCACCTGTGCCGACATCGCCCGGGAAAGGCCGGTGAACATCGAGGAGAGCGACCTCGCATCGTCCCTGTGGCCCTAGGATTACTTGACCTTTTCCTGGCCGAGGGGCGCGATTGTGGACATGGTTGAGACTTCCGGCACGGCGCGACGCAGAACCACGAAGGACGCCTCTCGCGTGGAAGAACTGGACCTCCGCGAGCTCCTGGCCGGTCTGACGGCCGTGCGTGACGGTGACTTCGGCACCCGCCTGCCCGAGGACGGCGACGGGCTGCTCAAGGAGATCGCCACCGTCTTCAACGGCATGGTGGACCAGCTGTCGCTTTTCACCTCGGAAGTGACGCGGGTGGCCCGGGAGGTCGGCACCGAGGGGCAGCTGGGCGGCCAGGCCGAGGTGCCGGGCGTCTCCGGCACCTGGAAGGACCTCACCGACTCGGTCAACGCCATGGCGGGCAACCTGACCGACCAGGTACGCGATATCGCGCAGGTCGCGACCGCGGTGGCGACGGGCGACCTGTCGCAGAAGATCACCGTGGACGTCCGCGGTGAGATCCTGGAGCTGAAGAACACGCTGAACACGATGGTGGACCAGCTGTCGTCGTTCGCGGCCGAGGTGACGCGGGTGGCCCGGGAGGTCGGCACCGAGGGGCGGCTGGGCGGTCAGGCCGAGGTGACCGGCGTCGCCGGCACCTGGCGGGACCTCACCGACTCGGTGAACTTCATGGCGGGCAACCTGACCGACCAGGTGCGGAGCATCGCCCAGGTCACCACGGCCGTCGCCCGGGGCGACCTGTCGCAGAAGATCACCGTGGACGCCCGGGGCGAGATCCTGGAGCTGAAGAACACCATCAACACGATGGTGGACCAGCTGTCGTCGTTCGCCGACGAGGTGACGCGGGTGGCCCGGGAGGTCGGCACCGAGGGGCAGCTGGGCGGTCAGGCCGACGTGAAGGGCGTCTCGGGCACCTGGCGCGACCTCACCGACTCCGTCAACTACATGGCGAGGAACCTCACCGACCAGGTGCGCAACATCTCGCAGGTGGCCACGGCGGTGGCCCGGGGCGACCTGTCGCAGAAGATCACGGTCTCGGCGCGCGGTGAGATCCTGGAGCTGAAGAACACGTTGAACACGATGGTGGACCAGCTGTCGTCGTTCGCCGACGAGGTGACGCGGGTGGCCCGGGAGGTCGGCACCGACGGCCGGCTGGGCGGTCAGGCCGACGTGAAGGGCGTCTCGGGCACCTGGAAGGACCTCACCGAGTCGGTGAACGTGATGGCCGACAACCTCACCGCCCAGGTGCGGAGCATCGCGCAGGTGACCACGGCGGTGGCCAAGGGGGACCTGTCGCAGAAGATCCGGGTGGACGCCCGGGGCGAGATCATGGAGCTCAAGGAGACCATCAACACGATGGTCGACCAGCTCAGCGCGTTCGCCGACGAGGTGACGCGGGTGGCCCGGGAGGTCGGCACCGAGGGCAACCTCGGTGGCCAGGCCACCGTCCGGGGTGTTTCGGGCACCTGGAAGGACCTCACCGACAACGTCAACTCGATGGCCAACAACCTCACCAGCCAGGTGCGGAGCATCGCGCAGGTGACCACGGCGGTGGCCAAGGGCGACCTGTCGCAGAAGATCCGGGTGGACGCCCGGGGCGAGATCATGGAGCTCAAGGACACCATCAACACGATGGTGGACCAGCTGTCGTCGTTCGCCGACGAGGTGACGCGGGTGGCCCGGGAGGTCGGCACCGAGGGGCAGCTGGGCGGTCAGGCCCGCGTGCCCAACGTGGCCGGGACGTGGAAGGACCTCACCGACAACGTCAACTCGATGGCCGACAACCTGACCAACCAGGTGCGCTCCATCGCCCAGGTCACCACGGCCGTCGCCAAGGGCGACCTGACCAGGAAGATCGACGTGGACGCCCGCGGTGAGATCCTGGAGCTCAAGACCACCATCAACACCATGGTCGACCAGCTGTCGTCGTTCGCCGCCGAGGTCACCCGGGTGGCCCGCGAGGTGGGCAGCGAGGGGCGGCTGGGCGGCCAGGCCGAGGTCGAGGGCGTCTCCGGCACCTGGAAGCGGCTCACGGAGAACGTCAACGAGCTGGCCGGCAACCTCACCCGGCAGGTGCGCGCCATCGCCGAGGTGACCAGCGCCGTCACCTCGGGCGACCTGACCCGGTCGATCACCGTCGACGCCGAGGGCGAGCTGGCCGATCTGAAGGACAACATCAACTCGATGGTGGGCTCGCTGCGCGAGACGACGCGGGCCAACCAGGAGCAGGACTGGCTCAAGTCCAACCTGGCCCGCATCTCCAGCCTCATGCAGGGCCATCGCGACCTGTCGACCGTGGCCGAGCTGGTCATGAACGAGCTGGCCCCGCTGGTCTCCGCCCAGCATGGCACGTTCCTGCTCGCGGAGGAGGGGCCGCAGGGCGCGGAGCTCCGGGTGGTCGGCTGCTACGGCCACCGGGAGACCGCCCGCCGTCACGCCTTCGGCGACTCGCTGGTGGGGCAGGCGGCCCTCGCCAAGCGGCCCATCCTGGTCGAGGACATTCCGGAGGGTTACCTCACGATCTCCTCCAGCCTGGGGTCGGCCGGTCCCGTCCACCTCATCGTGCTCCCGATCATCGTCGAGGACCAGGTCCTCGGGGTGATCGAACTGGCCAGCCTCAACCGGTTCACCCAGGTGCACCGATCCTTCCTGGAGCAGCTGGTGGCGACCATCGGCGTCAACGTCAACACCATCGTCGCCAACGCCCGTACCGACTCCCTGCTCGCCGAGTCGCAGCGGCTCGCGACCGAGCTTCAGGTCCGCCAGGAGGAACTGCAACGCTCCAATGCCGAGCTGGAGGAGAAGGCGGAGCTGCTGGCCAGGCAGAACCGCGACATCGAGACGAAGAACAGCGAGATCGAGCAGGCGCGCCAGGAGCTGGAGGACCGTGCCAAGCAGCTCGCCCTGGCGTCCAAGTACAAGAGCGAGTTCCTGGCCAACATGAGCCACGAGCTGCGCACCCCGCTCAACTCGCTGCTCATCCTCGCCCAGTTGCTGGCGCAGAACCCGGCCCGCAACCTCACCGCCAAGCAGGTGGAGTACGCCAACGTCATCCACTCGGCCGGTACGGACCTGCTCCAGCTGATCAACGACATCCTCGACCTGTCGAAGATCGAGGCGGGCAAGATGAGCATCAGCCTCGAGTCGCTGCCCCTGCGGCAGCTGATCGACTACGTGGAGGCGACCTTCCGTCCGCTGACCACGGAGAAGGGGTTGCGTTTCGACGTCGTGGTCGCTCCCGACGTGCCCGAGGTGCTGCTCACGGACGAGCAGCGGCTCCGCCAGGTGCTGCGGAACCTGCTGTCCAACGCGGTGAAGTTCACCGAGAAGGGCTCGGTCGAGCTCCGCATCGAGCGGCTGGACAGGATGGACCTGCCGGGCGCGCGCGGGCAGGAGGTCCTCGCCTTCCAGGTCCGCGACACCGGCATCGGCATCGCCGAGGAGAACCTGTCGCAGATCTTCGACGCCTTCCAGCAGGCCGACGGCACGACCAGCCGCAAGTACGGCGGCACCGGCCTCGGCCTGTCCATCAGCCGGGAGATCGCCACGCTCCTCAACGGCGAGATCGGGGCGGTGAGCACCCTGGGCTCCGGCAGCACCTTCACCCTCTACCTGCCGATCGCCGACATCGCGCCGGGTGCGAGCGCCGGCGCGGTGCGCGTCCCCGCCGAGCCCGTCGCGGTGCCGCCGATGGTGACCGTCGCGCCGGCCCCGGAGTGGTTCTCGAGTGCGGCGGACGTGCGCCGCCTGCTCGTCGTGGAATCGCGTCCCAACGGGCTGCTGTCGCAGCTGGCCGAGAGCGTCGTCGCCGACCTGACCGAGACTCACGGGCCGGTTCAGGTGATGACCGCCAACGACCCGGAAACCGCCCTGGAGATCCTGGCCGGCAACGACCACCACTGCATCGTGCTGGACCTGGGCATGCGGCAGGACGCGGCGGCGGAGTTCCTCCGCAGGCTGGACGACGACCCGGTCCTGCGCAGGCTGCCGGTGCTCGCCCACCACACCCGCACGCTCACCCGCCCGCAGGAGAACCTGCTCAAGGGCCGGTCCAACACGCAGCCGTTGGAGCGGCTGCCCAGCCTCGACGAGCTGCGCGAGCGGATCACCCTGCACCTGTCGGCGCAGGACCCCGCCGACGTGCTGCCCCTGGTCCAGCCCAACCCCGACGAGCGGCCCCAGGCGGTGGAGGAGACGGACACCGTGCTGACGGGCCGCAAGGTGCTGGTCATCGACGACGACGTCCGCAACGTCTTCGCGCTGACCAACATCCTCGAACTCCACGGCATGGAGGTGCTCTACGCCGAGAACGGCCGCAAGGGCATCGAGACGCTGTCGCGCAACGAGGACATCGATCTTGTCCTGATGGACGTGATGATGCCCGAGATGGACGGCTACGCCGCCACCGCCGCCATCCGCAAGATGTCGAACTTCGCCAATCTGCCGATCATCGCGGTGACCGCCAAGGCCATGCAGGGTGACCGCGAGAAGACCCTGGCCGCGGGCGCCAGCGACTACGTCACCAAGCCGGTCGACGCCCAGGAGCTCCTGCTGCGCATCCAGCAGTGGCTGGGCGGCTAGGGGCCGTCCTGGTCCGTGCCGTGGCATGAGCCACAATGGGCCGGTTGGAGGTGGCGCTGGTGATGCGATGGGGCGTCGTGGCGACGCTGGTCTCGGCGACGGCGTTCGGGCTGATGCCGGTGTTCGCGTCCTACGCGTACGGCACGGGGATGTCGGTGACGACGCTGCTCGCGGCGCGGTTCGCGATCGCGGCGGCGGTGTTCCTCGCGTGGCTGGGCGTACGGGGCAGGCTCACCCGGCTGACCGGGCGGCAGTGGGCGACCCTCGCCCTGCTGGGCGGCGGCATGTACACCACGCAGTCGCTGCTCTACTTCACCGCGGTCGAGCGGATCGGCCCCGCGCCGGCCGCTCTGCTGCTGTACCTCTATCCGGGGCTGGTGTCGGTGCTGTCGGCGCTCGCCGAACGCACCCGCCCGGGCTGGACCACCGTCGGGCCGACCCTGGTCTCCCTCGCCGGGTTGACGCTGGTGGTGGGGAGGGTGCAGGCCGGCCTCGACGTCCTCGGCATGCTCGCCGCCCTCGGGTCCGCCGTGGCGTACGCCTGTTACATCGTCCTGGGCAGCCGGGTGTCGACCGCGCTGTCCCCGGCCGTCACCACCGCCTACCTGTCGATGTTCGCCACCGGCTCCTTCCTCGTGCTCGGCCTGGCCACCGGGGGCCTGGACCTGGGCTTCGCGGCGGCGGGCTGGGCCTGGGCGGCCACGGTGGCGATCGTGTCGACCGTGCTGGCGATCGCCCTCTTCTTCGTCGGGGCCACGACGCTGGGCCCGGTCCGCGCGTCGCTGCTCAGCATGTTCGAGCCGGTCGTGGCGGTGGTCGCCGCCTGGCTGCTGCTGGGCGGTTCCCTGACCACGCTGCAGTTGGCGGGCGGTGCGGTCGTGCTCGCCGGTGCGGCCTGGGGTGTCCTGTCCGCCGCGGACCGCGCCGCCGTGTCCCGACCGGGGGCGGGGTCCGTTCCGGCCGCGGACGAGGTCCGGGCCTCCGGAGGGTCCGCGGGCTCCGGCGCGCCGCCGGTGTCCGGGCGGGCTCCGGGGGCCGGGCGAGGCCCGGCGTCCGTGTAGGGCCCGGCGCCCGGGGAGGGGAGGAGGGCCGCCGCGTCCGGTGGCTGGGGGAGGTCAGCCCGGGGCGTCGTCACGGGCCGGTGAGCCGGGTTGCGGGTGCGCGGATCGCGAGCCCGGGGGCGGGCCGTCCGCGCCGCGGTCCAGGCGCGCCTGCAGGCCGTCGATGATGCAGGTCAGGCCGAAATCGAAGTTGAGGGCCCGCATCGTGTCGGTGTCGAGGGTGTTGAACTCCGCGTACTGGGCGAGCAGTCCGGGATGGTCGGCCGCGACCTTCTCCAGCGTCGGCAGGAGGGCCGCGTTCAGCTCGCTGGAGTCGATGCCCGTCTTGGCCGCCACGGCTTTCCAGGAGAGCTCGGGGGTGGTGACCCCGGTCACGTAGGACGTGATCGTCGAGACGGCGTAGTCCCGGTCGAGCCCCTGGAACCCGGCGCGGGCGAAGAGGTTGAGCATCCGCTCCGTCAGGCTTATCGCGTTGGGGCCGAGGGCGGGGGTCGTCCCGATGACGCGGGTCACCCAGGGATGCCGGAAGATCGCCTGCCGCATGGCGTACGCGAAGGAGAACGCGGCCTCGCGCCAGGTGGCCTCGCCGTTGTCGGGGACGGTGAGCTCGCCGTAGACCTCGTCGAGGACGAGCTCCAGGATCTCGTCCTTGTTGGCCACGTGCCAGTAGATGCTGGTGGCGCCCGAGCCGAGCCTGGCGCCCAGCCGTCGCATGCTCAGCGCCTCCAGCCCCTCGGCGTCGAGCAGTTCCACGGCCGCGCGCACGATCTGCCCCCGGCTGAGGGTGGGGCTCTTGGCGGTGCGCGGTTCGCGCGTCCAGACGGAGCTGAAGGACTGGTTCACAAACCAAGCATAAATCCGCTCGCACAGTGTGCGATATTGTCGTACGCTGTGCGAGTGGAATCGAACACTGTACGAGACGAACGCGATCCGAAGCGCTGGTGGATCCTGGGCGTGCTCTGCCTGAGCCTGCTGGTTCTCGTGGTGGACAACAGCGTCCTGAACCTGGCCATCCCCGCCCTCATGGCGGACCTCGGGGCCAGCCCGGCCGACATCCAGTGGATCATCGACGCCTACATCCTGGTCTTCGCCGGTCTGCTGCTCACCGCGGGCAGCCTCTCCGACCGCTACGGCCGCAAGCGTTTCCTGATCATCGGTCTGGTGCTGTTCGGCGGGGCCTCGCTGCTCGCCGTGCTCGTCACCGAGCCCTGGCACCTGATCGGCGTCCGGGCGCTCATGGGCGTCGGCGGCTCCTTCCTGATGCCGAGCACCCTGTCGATCCTGATCACCGTCTTCGACGAGGAGGAACGCCGCAAGGCGATCGCCGCGTGGAGCACGGTGGCCATGGTCGGGGTGATCGGCGGCCCGACGCTGGGCGGCTTCCTGCTGGAGCACTACTGGTGGGGGTCGATCTTCCTGCTCAACGTGCCGGTCGCGGTGGTCGCGATCATCGCGGCGGTGGCGCTGATGCCGGAGTCGCGCGGCCCGGCGCGACGACTCGACCCGTTGGGTGTGCTGCTGTCCACTCTCGGCATGACCGCCCTGGTCTACGCGGTCATCTCCGCCCCGGGCGCGGGCTGGACTTCGACCGGTACGCTCGTCGCCGCCGCCGTGGCGGTGCTCGCGCTGGGGGCGTTCGTCCTCTGGGAGCTCAGGTCGAGCCACCCCATGCTCCCGCTCGGACTGTTCCGCGAGCGGAACTTCAGCGGAGCGTCGTTCTCGGTCATGCTGATGTCGTTCGGCACGGGCGCGCTGCTGCTGATGCTCACCCAGTACCTGCAGTTCGTGCTCGGCTACGGCCCGATGCAGGCGGGTCTGGCGCTGCTGCCGTACGCCGCGGCCGCCGTCGTGTTCAACGGGGTCAGCGCCGGTCTGGGGCGGCGGGTCAGCAACCGCACGCTGATCATCGCCGGCTTCGTCGTGATGGCCCTGGGTTTCGGGGCCCTCGCCCTCATGACCGCCGACACCGGTTACGGCATGCTGGTCGTCGGTCTTCTCCTGATGGGGATCGGCGGCGGCCTGGGCGGGCCCGCGGCCTACGCGACCCTGATGGGGGCGGTGCCGCCCGAGCACGCCGGGGTCGGGTCGGCGCTCAACGACACCGTCCAGCAGACGGGCATGGCGCTGAGCGTCGCCGTGCTCGGCAGCGTGCTGGTCGGCGTCTACACCTCGGCCATGCCGGCGGACGCCCCGGCCGCCGCGCGGGAGTCGATCGCCGTCGCGCACCAGCTGGGGGACCGCGGGCTGGCCGAGGCGGCGAACGAGGCGTTCGTCTCGGCGATGTCGCTCGGGTCGTGGGCGGGCGTGGCCTTCACCCTGGCGGCCGCCGTGCTGGCGTTCACCGTGCTGAGGACCATCCGGCCGGCCGCGGCCGGCCCGGCGTCGGGTGCCGATCCGGACCTGGTCAAGGCGGGTGGCTGAGGCGTCTCCGGCCCGTTCCGCCGGGACCGGCGCGCGGTTCCGGTTCCGGCGGGTTCGCATGACTGTCCGGGCCCGGACGGGGCACGTGGAGGGTGCTCCATCCCGTTCCCGCGCGGTTCGCGCCGTAGGCCGCAGAGCGCGAGCCGCGCGGGGCCCTCTCCCCTCCGCGGCGGAGATCCGGACATCAGGGGATGATCTCCCCGGCCCCGGAACGGCGTGGCGACCTGACACTGTGGCGGACCAGAGGGCGATATGCCGACATGTTGACGGTATGAGCAGGCGCGACGAGCCGCGATACTCAAGGTATGTCGGACCTTCTTGCGCGCCATCGCGCGGTAATGCCCAACTGGCTCGCGCTCTACTACAACGAGCCCATCGAGATCGTCGGAGGCAAGGGCAACCGCGTCGTCGACGCGTCGGGCAAGAGCTACCTGGACTTCTTCGCGGGCATCCTGACCAACATGATCGGCTACGACGTGGCCGAGGTGCGGGAGGCCGTGGAGCGGCAGCTCGCCACGGGCGTCGTCCACACCTCCACGGTCTACCTCCTCCGCGGTCAGGTCGAGCTGGCCGAGAAGATCGCCAGACTGTCCGGCATCGAGAACGCCAAGGTCTTCTTCACCAACTCCGGCACCGAGGCCAACGAGACCGCGCTGCTGCTCGCGACCTACGCGCGCAAGTCCGACCAGGTCCTCGCCATGCGGCAGAGCTACCACGGGCGCTCCTTCGGCGCGATCAGCGTCACGAGCAACCGTTCCTGGAAGAACAACTCGCTGTCGCCGCTCAACGTCCACTTCCTGCACGGCGCCGACCGGCACCTGGCCCAGTTCCGCGGCATGTCGGACGCCGACTACATCGCGGTCTGCGTCGACGACCTGCGTCACGTGCTCTCCACCGCCGTCGGCGGCGACGTGGCGGCGCTGATCGCCGAGCCGATCCAGGGCGTCGGCGGCTTCACCATGGCCCCCGACGGGTTGTTCGCCGCCTACAAGGAGGTTCTGGACGAGCAGGGCATCCTGTTCATCTCCGACGAGGTGCAGACCGGCTGGGGCCGCACCGGCTCGGCGTTCTTCGGCATCCAGAACCACGGGGTCACCCCCGACATGATGACCTTCGCCAAGGGGCTGGGCAACGGCTTCGCGGTCGGCGGCGTCGTCGCCCGCGGCGACCTGATGGACGGCCTGCACGCCGTCGGCCTGGCCACCTTCGGAGGCAACCCGATCTCCATGGCCGCCGCCAACGCCACCCTGGACTACGTCCTGGACCACGACCTGCAGGCGAACGCGGCCAGGACCGGCACCCTGATCATCGATGGGCTCCGCGAGGCCGCGACGCGCCTGCCGGTGGTCGGCGACGTCCGCGGCAAGGGCCTGATGTTCGCCGTCGAGCTGGTCGACCCGGCGACGGGTGCCCCGTCCCCGGCGCTCGCGGGCCGCTTCATGGAGGAGACCAAGAAGGCCGGTCTGCTCGCGGGCAAGGGTGGGCTGTACGGCAACGTGCTCCGCATGGCCCCGCCGCTCACCCTGACTCTCGACGAGGCCGCCGAGGGGCTCGGGATCATCGTCAACGCGCTCGAAGTCGTCAACGCCGAGGTCGTCTCATGAAGAACGTCACCCACTGGATCAACGGGGCCCGCGTCGAGGGCTCCGGCCGTACGTCCGAGATCTTCAACCCCGCCACCGGGGAGGTCGGCGGACGGGTCCACCTCGCCTCGGCGGCGGAGGTCGACGCGGCCGTGGCCGCGGCGGTGGCGGCCTTCCCCGCCTGGCGGGACGCCTCGCTGGTCAAGCGTTCCCAGGTGCTGTTCCGCTACCGCGAACTGGTGCACGCCAACCGCGACGAGCTGGCCCGGCTCATCTCCGCCGAGCACGGCAAGGTCCACTCCGACGCGCTGGGCGAGGTCGCCCGGGGCCTGGAGGTCGTGGAGTTCGCCTGCGGCATCCCGCACCTGCTCAAGGGCGGCTACTCCGAGGGTGTCTCCACCCGGGTCGACTCCTACTCCATCCGCCAGCCGCTCGGGGTCGTGGCCGGGATCACCCCGTTCAACTTCCCGGCCATGGTGCCGATGTGGATGTTCCCGATCGCGATCGCCGCGGGCAACGCCTTCGTGCTGAAGCCGTCGGAGAAGGACCCGTCCGCGTCCCTGCTCATGGCCGAGCTGTGGAAGGAGGCCGGGCTGCCGGACGGCGTCTTCGGCGTCGTCCAGGGCGACAAGGTGGCGGTCGACCGGCTGCTGGAGCACCCGGATGTGCGGGCCGTCTCGTTCGTCGGGTCCACGCCCATCGCCAGGTACGTCTACGAGACCGGCACCGCCCACGGCAAGCGGGTGCAGGCGCTCGGCGGCGCCAAGAACCACATGCTGGTCCTGCCCGACGCGGACCTCGACCTCGTCGCCGACGCGGCGGTCTCGGCGGGTTTCGGCTCGGCCGGTGAGCGCTGCATGGCCATCTCCGTCGTGCTCGCCGTGGACCCGGTCGGGGACGAACTGGTCGACAAGATCGTCTCTCGGGTCTCCGCGCTGACCGTCGGCCCCGGTGACGACCCCGCCTCCGAGATGGGCCCGCTCGTCACCGAGGTCCACCGCGACAAGGTCGCCTCCTACCTCGACCTGGGCGTCTCCGAGGGGGCCAAGCTTGTCGTGGACGGCCGTCAGACCCCCGTCCGCGGCGGCGCCGCCGCGGCCGACACCCCCGGCTTCTGGCTCGGCCCCACGGTCCTCGACCACGTGCCGGCCGACTCCCGCGTCCACCGGGAGGAGATCTTCGGCCCGGTGCTGTCGATCGTGCGCGTGTCCTCCTACGAGGAGGGCCTGGAGCTGATCAACGGTGGCGAGTTCGGCAACGGCACCGCGATCTTCACCAACGACGGCGGCGCGGCCAGGCGCTTCCAGAACGAGGTGGAGGTCGGCATGATCGGCATCAACGTGCCGATCCCGGTGCCGATGGCCTTCTACAGCTTCGGCGGCTGGAAGGCCTCCCTGTTCGGCGACACCCACGTCCACGGCACCGAGGGCGTGCACTTCTACACCCGGGGCAAGGTCGTCACCTCCCGCTGGCTCGACCCGAGCCACGGCGGCGTCAACCTCGGCTTCCCGACCAACAAGTAGTCCGGGGCCGGGAGCCGGTCCCGGTGCCGGGTGCGGCACGCGCCCCGGGAGAGCACTCTCCCGGGGCGCGTGCCGTCACGCACCCCTGACCGCCCGCCCGCACCGCTTGATTCCGCGCCGCCCGCCCGGCGGCCCCCGGCCGCTCCGGGCCCGACCGGTTCCGGACAGGGCCGAAGTTCGCGGGAACGACGTCCGGATTCGCGTACCGGCCCGGCGGGGGAGGGCCGATAAGCTCCGGGCAGGCGGTGCGGACATCGGGAGGAGACTTCGTGGGCACGGACAGGATCGGCCGGACACGTCTCGGAGTGCTGCTGGGGACGGGCTGCCTGGTGCTCGCCGCGTGCGCCCCGGCCACGGCCGCGAGCGCGGCCCCGCCGGAACGCGCCCCCTCGCCCTCCGCGACGCCCGCGCCCTCCGCGACGCCCGCGGTCTCCACGCCCGGTCCCGCCACCCCCAAGACGACCCCGCGGCCCTCGGCCTCCATCGGAAAGAGCGAGGGCACGCTCCAGGTGCTCACCTTCCACGGTCATGTCGAGTACGGCGGGGCCACCTCGCGGGCCAACTGGCTCGCGCCCTTCGAGAAGGAGAGCGGCTGCCGGGTGGTGAAACTCGACCGGGTCAGGACGGGCGAGGAGATGGCCGCCAAGCTCGCCGACGGTGCCTACGACGTCGTCTCGCCGGGCCCCGAGCTGGCCGGGCTGCTGGTGGCCGAGGGCCGGGTGGCGCCGATCGACACCGGCCTGGTCACCGCCTACAGGAAGATCCCCAAGCGGCTGCGTGAGCTGCCCGTCCTGCGTCGTGACGGCGAGGTCTACGGCATCCCCTACCTGTGGGGGGTCAACCAGATCGGCTACGAGGGGGCCGCGCCGCAGGGCCCGGCCGCCCTGTACGGGCCGGCCCCGGCGGCGATCAGGAACACCCCGCTGAGCATCGCGGACGCCGCCCTCGCGCTCCGGCGGACCCACCCCGAGCTGAAGATCGACGATCCGTTCCAGCTCACCCCCGCCCAGCTTGACGCCGCGGTGGAGCTGCTCAGCGCGGGTGACGGTCCCGACCGCGTCTACTGGCGCGACTCGCTGGATCTGATCAGGGCCATGTCGACGCGGTCGGTGAGCGTCGCCCAGGCCACGCCGTACGATCTGGACCTCTTCCGGCGCGCCGGCCGGCCGGTCAAGACGCTCGGCGGGGTGCCGGAGACCGGATGGGCCGACTCCTGGATGCTCACGGCCAGGCCCGCCAGCCCGAACTGCGCCTACCGGTGGCTGAACTGGATGAGCTCGGCGCAGGCGCAGCGCGCGGCCGCGGCCTGGACGGGACTCGCCCCGGCCAACCCGGAGGCGTGCGGTGGGCGTGCCGGGCAGATGTGCGAGGTCTACCGCGTGCGCGACGGCGCCGGGCTGCGCGACGTCTTCTTCGCCGCCCGCCCGACGAGGGACTGCGGTGGCCTGGGCGGGGAGTGCACCGACTACGCCGACTGGGTCGAACGCTGGAAGAGCCTCGTCAAATGAGGGGAGCTCCGCGGGCCCGGTCGTGACGGGCCGCGGAGCCGCCTTCCCATGTGGGGGTGCCACTCCTCGCCCCGGGTACGCCGCCGGGGCGCCGAGGGCGCCCGTCGCGGTCTCCTGGACCGTTCCGGAGTCTCTCCCGATCTCCCGGGGCGCCGCGGGCGCCCGTTCCGGCTGCCGGGGCGTCACGGCTCCGTGTCCGGCGATCTCCGGGTTTTGTCCTGTTGGCAATGGTTTTCGTGGTCTTGCTCGGCTAACGTGATGGATTCGGTGGAAAAGTGCGTTTCCCCTATCGACTGGTCAACCAGTCAGTGGGTAGGCTACCCGCCATGAGAATCCTTCTGGTGGGAGCGGGCGGAGTCGGATCCGCCGTCGTCCCGATCGCCGCGCGCCGAGATTTCTTCGAACACATCGTGGTCGCGGACTATAAACAGGACCGCGCCGCGGAGGTCGTGGCCAAGGTGGGAGACCCGCGTTTCAGCTCCATCGGGCTGGACGCCTCGGACCGGGAAGCGGTCGAGGCGGCCCTCGTCGAGCACCGCTGTGACGTCCTGTTCAACGCGGTCGATCCCCGTTTCACCATGCCCCTGTTCGAGGCGGCCCTGAACGCCGGGGCTCACTACCTCGACATGGCGATGTCCCTGTCGCGCCCCCATCCCCGCAGGCCGTACGAGTTGCCCGGGGTGAAGCTGGGCGACGAGCAGTTCGCCCTCGCCGACGCCTGGCGTGCCAGGGGCGGGCTGGCGCTGGTGGGCATGGGGGTGGAGCCGGGGCTGGCCGACGTGTTCGCGCGGTACGCCGCCGACCACCTCTTCGAGAGCATCGAGGAGATCGGCATCCGCGACGGGTCGAACCTGGTGGTCGACGGCTACGATTTCGCGCCCACGTTCTCCATCTGGACGACCATCGAGGAGTGCCTCAACCCTCCGGTGATCTGGGAGAACGGCGCATGGCGCACCACCGAGCCGTTCAGCGAGCCGGAGGTGTTCGACTTCCCCGAGGGGATCGGACCCGTGGAGTGCGTCAACGTGGAGCACGAGGAGGTGCTGCTCGTCCCGCGCTACATCGAGGCCAAGCGGGTGACGTTCAAATACGGCCTGGGCAAGGAGTTCATCGGCGTCCTGAAGACCCTGCGCAAGCTCGGCCTGGACAACGCCGGGAAGATCAAGATCGGCGGGGTGGAGGCCGCGCCGCGTGACGTGGTGGCCGCGGCCCTGCCCGACCCGGCCACGCTCGGTGACCGCATGCGCGGCAAGACCTGCGCCGGCACCTGGGTGAAGGGTGTGGGCAAGGACGGCGAGCCGCGCGAGGTCTACCTCTACCACGTGGTCGACAACGAGTGGTCGATGCGGGAGTACGGCTGCCAGGCCGTGGTCTGGCAGACGGCCGTGCACCCGGTGGTCGCCCTGGAGTTGCTGGCCACCGGCGTCTGGTCGGGCAGCGGTGTGCTGGGCCCCGAGGCGTTCGACGCGGTGCCCTTCCTGGAACTGCTCAACGACTACGGCTCCCCGTGGGGCATGCGCGACCAGACCGCGCGGAGCGCCACGGCCCTCCAGCCCGCCTGACGCGCCGGACCCGAGGGGTTGCGCGGAGCGGGACGCGAGGGGCGCCGCTCTAGGAGAAGGCCACGCGCCGGGGGAAGGGACGGACGTTCCCCTGCTGCTGCGGGAGCAGCGCGTCGGCGCACTCCGGGCAGGCGAACAGCGCCGCGTCGTTGGGCAGACGGCCGATCCTGATCCGCGGGCGCGGCCACTTCTTGTGGCACGCCACGCAGGCGTCGCCTTCACGCTGGGTGCGGGTCAGCCCTTCGGGGTCGAACGTCATCATGGCGTGGGTCGTCCTGGCCGGCCCCCAGTTCATCGAATACCTCCAGCGTGGAGACCCCGGGTCGCTGCCCGGGAACGGAAACGCGGCCCGGTGCCGCGCGGTTCGGTGGTGCGTTCGGCGGTGGTGGCGAACCCGTCGAATGCGTGACCGCCGGTGTCCTCACCGCCGGGCCGGTGGCCAGGCGGAACGCCTACCGTTATAACGCCGTCCGAGCCCGTGATCGCTTTGGCGGGAGCCAAGCGGTGGTTAAATTGCGGCCTGCATGGAGGCCGTACAACGGCAAAAGGGACACTCGGCAACAAGCCGGGTGCCCCTTTTGTTTGCTTTTAAACCGTCAGACCTCGGCCACGGCCTTCTCCAGGATCGTCAGTCCCTCTTCCAGCAGGTGGTCGGGGATGACCAGCGGAGGCAGGAACCGCAGGACGTTGCCGTAGGTGCCCGCGGTGAGCACGAGCAGGCCCTCGGCGTGGCACCGCTTGGCGATCTCCGCGGCGGCGGTCGGGTGCGGGTCCTTGGTGCCCGGGACGACGAGCTCGATGGCGATCATGGCGCCGCGGCCGCGCACGTCGCCGATCGCCGGGTTCTTCTCCGCCATGGCGCGCAGCCGGGGAAGCATGGTCTCGCCGATGCGGCGGGCCCTGCCGACCAGGTCCTCGGCCTCGATGGTCTCCAGCACGCCCAGCGCGGCCTCGCAGGCGAGCGGGTTGCCGCCGTAGGTGCCGCCGAGGCCGCCCACGTGGACCTTGTCGAGGATCTCGGCGCGGCCGGTGACCGCGGCCAGCGGCAGGCCGCCCGCGATGCCCTTGGCGGTGACGATGATGTCGGGGACGATGCCCTCGTCCTCGCAGGCGAACAGGTTTCCGGTGCGCGCGAAGCCGGTCTGGACCTCGTCGGCGATGAAGACGATGCCGTTCGCCCGGCAGAACTCCAGGATCCTCGGGAGGAAGCCCTTGGCGGGCTCGATGAAGCCGCCCTCGCCCGCGATCGGCTCGATCACCACGGCGGCGACGTTCTCCGCGCCGATCTGCTTGGTGATCTGGTCGATCGCCTGCGCCGCGGCCTCTTCGGCGCAGTTCTCCGGCCCGGTGGGCCAGCGGAACGGGTAGGCCAGCGGCACCCGGTAGACCTCAGGCGCGAACGGGCCGAAGTGGTGCTTGTACGGCATGTTCTTGGCCGTGAGCGTCATCGTCAGCAGGGTCCGGCCGTGGTAGCCGTGGTCGAAGACGACGACTGCCTGGCGGCCGGTCGCGTGCCGGGCGACCTTGACCGCGTTCTCCACGGCCTCGGCGCCGCTGTTGAGGAAGAAGGTGCGCTTCTCGTGGTCGCCCGGGGTGATCTCGTTGAGCTTCTCGGCGACCTTCACGTACGACTCGTACGGCGTGACCATGAAACAGGTGTGGGTGAAGTCGGCCACCTGCCTGCGCACCCGCTCGACCACGCGGGGGGCGGCGTTGCCGACGCTGGTCACCGCGATGCCGGAGCCGAAGTCGATCAGTGAGTTGCCGTCGGCGTCGACGACGACACCGCCTCCGGCGTGCGTCACGAAGACGGGCAGCGTGGTGCCGATGCCCGGCGGCACGGAGGCTTGCTTGCGTGCGAACAGCTCGCGGGACTTCGGGCCGGGGATCTCGGTGACGACGCGGCGCTCCTGCGGAAGCGAGGGGCCGCCCTCGGTGACGGTGCTCATGCTGCGACGTTATGTCCCGGATGCCGGTGTGCCGATGATGCACTATGGCAAAATTGCAGGGATCTCTGTAGACGTAACGTACAAAACGGGGGTGGCTGTGGCCCCGACGCTGCGCACCGTCGTGCGGCGCCTGCCGCTCCAACTCGTCGTGCTCGCCGGACAGGACGCCCTGGACCGGCCGGTGCGCTGGGTGGCGGTCAGCGAGCTGGAGGACCCGACCCCGTTCCTGGAGGGCGGCGAGCTGGTCCTGACCACCGGCATGCGCCTGGACGCCGCCAACGCCGCGCCGTACGTCGGCCGTCTGGTCGGCAAGGGCGTGACCGGCCTGGGCTTCGGCGTCGGCCTCGGGCACGAGACGATCCCGGACGAGCTGGTCGAGGCCGCGGCGCGGGCGGGGCTGCCGCTGATCGAGGTGCCGCGTGACACGCCCTTCGTGGCGATCGGCAAGGCCGTCAGCGATCTGATCGCCGCCGAGCAGTACGACGAGCTCAGCCGCGCCTTCGCCGCGCAGGGGCGCCTCACCCGCGCCGCCCTGCGGCCCGAGGGGCCGCGCGCGGTGGTCGAGCGCCTGGCCCGCGAGCTCGCCGGCTGGGCGGTGCTGCTCGACGACGCGGGGGTTCCGCGGCACGCGGCGGGCAAGGGCGCGGCGGACGTCGCCCACGCCCTCGCCCCCGAGCTGGAGCGTCTCAGGCGCCTCGCGAAGCGCGGCGCGCCCGCGAGCCTGGCCCTGTCCACGCCGCGGGAGCACGTCATCGTGCAGCCGCTCGGCGTCGGCCGTGCCAGGGGGTTCCTCGCCGTCGGCCTCGACCGGCCTTTCACGCCCGTCGCGCACACCGTCGTCAACGCGGCCGGGTCGCTGCTGACGCTCGCCGCCGAGCACGGCGGGCAGCACCTGGCCGCCGAGCGCCGGGTCCGCTCCGCGGTGCTCCGGCTGCTGCTGGAAGGGCGGGTGCGGGCCGGGCGCGAGACGCTGGAGCGGCTGGGGGAGCGGCTCGCCGACGGGCCGCTGGTGGCGGTCGTCTCCGGTGCCCCGGCGGAGGAGCGGGAAGCGGTGCTGGAGGCCGCGGGTGAGGAGTTCGCGGCGGTCGAGGACGACCGGGTGGTCCTGTTCGTCCCCGAGGCCCGCCTCGACGGCGTCCTCGCCCGGCTCGGCGGGCACGGGCCGGTCGGGGTCGGCTCCCCGGTCGGCCTCGACGACCTGCGGACCGGGCTCGACCAGGCCGACCGGGCGCTCGTCGCGGCCAGGAGGGGCGCCGTGCCCGTCATGCGCTTCGCCGACCTCGCGGGGCAGGGGCTGCTCTCCCTGCTCGACCCCGCCGCGGCTGCGGCGTTCTCCACCGCGCTGCTCGACCCGCTCCGGAAGTACGGCGCGCGGGCGGACCTGCTGGCCTCCCTACGGGCCTACCTGGCGTGCAACGGGCACTGGGACGCGGCGGCGCAGCGGCTCGGGGTGCACCGGCACACCCTGCGCTACCGCATGCGCCGGGTCGCCGAGCTGCTCGGCCGCGACCTCGACGACCCCGCGGCCCGCGCCGAGCTCTGGATCGCCCTCGCCGTGGCGGACTGACCGCCGCGGCCGCCCGGCCACCATCCGGCCGGTCGGCTGCCGTGGTCGACCGGCCACCTGCCGCCGGCTGACCCCGTTGCCGCCCGGTCACCGTGGTCGACCGCCCGGTCACCGTGGTCGACCGGCCGGCCGCGTGGCACACCGCGACGGGCGGGTCAGGGCCTGTCGACCAGGTAGCGGGAGATGGTGGCGAAGGTGACCGCGTCGTAGGTGCTGCTGTCGCGCAGGTGCCCGGCACGTTCCAAGCTGATCGCGCCCTGGGCGGCGGCCCACAGGGCGTCGGCGATCTTCCTGGGCTGGGTGGGGATGATGTACCCGGCCGAGATGCAGTCGGCGATCACCCGGTCGAGGACGTTCAGCGCCGCGCGGGCGAGCGTCCTGGCCCGCTCGCTCGGCACGAAGCCGGGGATCGCCCGTTCGAACATCAGGGCGTAGTAGCCGGGCTCGGCGAGCGCGGCCTCCCGGTAGGCGGGGCCGAGGGCCGACAGGTGCTCCAGGGCGTTCCTGTGCGGGGGCACGGCCTCCAGGCGCCGCCGGAACCGCTCGAAGCCCTCCAGGTACAGCGCCTCGGCCAGGCCCTCCTTGCTGCCGAACATGGTGTAGATCACGGTCGTCGAGCACCCGGCCTCGGTCGCGATGCGGCGCATCGACAGGCTCTCCGGCCCGATCGTGACCAGGAGCTGGCTGGCGACGTCGAGCAGCCGTGCGCGCAGTTCGTCCTGGGAGGCCCGTTCACCGAGGAGATAGGCGCCCTGAAGGCCACGCGGCGCCGAGGAGGTCATGCGCCCACGCCCTTCCACTCCGAGCTTCCATCCGGTGACTTAGCCATGGTGAAGATCATTCAAACCAGTGCCACGTATGGAATATCCCTTATCGACCCTGTTTCCGTTACAGGTATGCTCTGTGGATTTTTATGCGTAACGGTGCGGCAGCCCGGGGCTCTTGTGCGGAGTGGAGTAACGCCACGTCCGAGCCGGTGGCATAGCGTCGAAGCATGGACGTGCGCCCCTTCTGGCTCGCCGGTCGCCCCGCCACGGGCGACGCCGAGCTCACCGTGACCAACCCGCATGACGGCCGTGTCGTCGCCGTCTGCTCCGTGCCGACCGCCGACCAGGTCGAGGAGGCCGTCGCCGCCGCGGCGGCCGTCCGGAAGCAGGCGGCCGCGCTCCCGATCCACGTGCGGGCCGAGGCCCTCGCGCATGTCTCGCGCCGGCTGGCCGAGCGTGCCGACGAGATCGCCCACCTGATCACCGCCGAGAACGGCAAGCCGATCTTCTGGGCCCGAGGTGAGGTCAACCGCGCGATCTCCACCTTCCGGTTCGCGGCCGAGGAGACCCGCCGCCTCAGTGGCGAAACCGTGCGCCTGGACACCGAGGCCGCCGCCAACGGCCGCCTCGCCTACGTCTCGCGCGTCCCCCACGGCCCCGTCCTGGGGATCACGCCGTTCAACTTCCCGCTCAACCTGGTGGCGCACAAGGTCGCCCCGGCCATCGCGGTCGGCGCCCCGATCGTCATCAAGCCCGCCCCGGCGACGCCGCTCTCCTCGCTGGTCCTGGCCGAGATCCTGGCCGAGACCGACCTGCCCGAGGGCATGTTCTCCGTGCTGCCGGTCCCCAACGACCGCGCCGCCTCGCTGGTGGAGGACCCGCGCCTGCCGGTCGTCTCCTTCACCGGCTCGGCTCCCGTGGGTTACGCGATCATGGACCGGGTGCCGCGCAAGCACGTCACCCTGGAACTCGGCGGCAACGCCGCCGCGGTCGTGCTCGCCGACGCCGACCTCGACTGGGCCGCCGCGCGCGTGGCCCTGTTCTCCAACTACCAGGCCGGGCAGAGCTGCATCGCCGTCCAGCGGGTGATCGTCGAGGAGTCCGTGCGCGACGACTTCGTGGCCCGGCTGATCCCCGCCGTCGAGGCCCTGGTCACCGGTGACCCCGCCGACGAGAAGACCCAGGTCGGACCGCTGGTCTCGGTCGAGGCCGCTGAGCGCGTGGAGCAGTGGGTCGAGGAGGCCGTCTCCGCCGGCGCCCGCCTGCTCACCGGCGGCACCCGCGACGGCGCGACCATCGCCCCGACCGTCCTCGCCGACGTGCCGGGCGACGCCAAGGTCTCCCGCGAGGAGGTCTTCGGCCCGGTGATGATCGTGCAGTCCGTGCCCGGCGTGGACGAGGCCTTCGCCGCGGTCAACGACTCCAGGTACGGCCTGCAGGCCGGCGTGTTCACCCGCAACCTCGACGTCGCGTTCCGGGCGAACCGGGAACTGGAGGTCGGTGGCGTGATCATCGGCGACGTCCCGTCGTACCGCGCCGACCAGATGCCCTACGGCGGCGTCAAGGACTCCGGCGTCGGCCGCGAGGGCATCCGCGCGGCCATCGCCGACCTCACCTACGAGAAGGTCATGGTCCTCACCGGCCTGACCCTCTGACCCCGTCACGCCTCCGGCGCCTCCCGCGGTGACCTCCACCGCGGGAGGCGCCGCCGGCGGAGCCGTTTCCCGGCGTACGGGCCGTCGCCGGTCACGAGGTGTGGGCCGTGGTGTACAGCTCCCGGGCGGAGTCGCCGAAGTAGGGGCCGTACATGCTGTGGCGGTCGTCGCTGTACTTGAAACTGCTGACCGAGATGATCGTGCCGCGCCCGGTGACGGCGTCGAAGCCGCTCAGCCAGGGGCCGCCGCTGGACCCGGCGGTCATGTCGCAGCGCAGGCCCTGGTCGCTGGTCTGGCCGTTGGGGTCGTCGTGGAGCGGGCCGGCGCAGTAGACGAGGTGCTCGCCGTCGTAGGGGCGGTCCGCGGGGAAGCCGAAACCGTGGGCCTGGCGCCCCCTGGGCGTGCCGAAGGCGATGTCCTGGCCGCCGACGACGTCGGTGAGGTGCTTGCCGTTCTTGTCGGCGCCGACGGCCACCATGCCGAGGTCGAAGCTGTCGTCGCCGGTGCGCGCCCAGGGACCCGCGACGAACATGCGGCGCGCGGTGAACTGCCCGTACGGCCTTCGTCCCCGGTCGTAGCCGGGGACGAAGGTCCAGTTGTCGGCCCAGGCTCCGGTGCCGTCCTTGACGCAGTGGCCGGCGGTCACCACCAGGTCCCTGTTGGCGCTCTTGACGGAGCTGGCCGAGCAGACGAAGTCGCTGCCGCCGAGGGTCAGGAACACCCGCCCGGTGGTGCGGCTCACCAGGCCGCCCGCGGTCCATCGGGCCCCGGCGGTGCGGGCGGCGGTCGCCACCCGCCGCGCCCCGGCGGCCGAGCCGGCCCGGCCGAGGGGGTCGAGGACCCGGCCGACCACCCGGGTGAGGGGGACCAGCGGGTCGAGCGGGACCGCCGCGGCCATCCGGCGAGGGGTCCAGTAGTCGAGCACGCGCCGCTGCTCCGACGCGGCGTCGGCGGCCACGTGCTCGACGACGTCGGCCGGGCCGGGCGCCGCGGCCGGGCGGTGGGACGCGGCCGTGCCGGCCGGCTGGACCCGCTCGGCGGGCCGGGCGGAGGTGTTCCCGGCCTGCTGCCTGTGCTCGGTGGCCGGCGCGCCGATCACGGAGGCGCTCAGCAGCCCTGTGACGAGCGGGACTGCCGCAACCAGGGGGAGGCTTGAGGTCATGAGACCCGAGTTTGCACTACCCCATGTGTTGTTGTGATTACTTTCGGTAAATCTCAGGGGGTGTCGGTGCGCTGCGCGGCGTCGTAGACGGCCTGCGCGTCCGTCCCGAAGTAGGGGCCGAACATCCAGCCGGCGGCGAAGCCGTATTTGAAGCTGTTCACCGAGTTCAGCGCGCCCAGGCCGGTGCCCTCGTCGAAGGAGAGGAACCAGGGGCCGCCGCTGGATCCGCCGGTCATGGTGCAGTTCAGGCCGATGTCGCGGGACATCAGGAAGTCGTCGAACGTCCGGCCGCTGCAGTAGACCAGTTTCGAGCCGTCGTACGGGCTGCCCGCCGGGTAGCCGAAGGAGTGCATCTGCTGCCGCCGGGGCTGGTTGAAGGAGACGCCCTGACCGCCGACCACGTCGGTCAGCGACCTGCCGTTCAGCGGGGCCACCACGGCGGAGGCCACGTCGTGGTTGATGTCTTCGTTGTTGTTCCACTGCGGGGTGGTGTAGAGCGTGGTCGCCACCCAGGTGCCGTACGGCCGCTCGCCGTTCGCGTAGCCCGGGACGAACACCCAGTTGCCGTGGAAGGACCCGCCCATCTTCACGCAGTGCCCAGCGGTGATCACGGTGCTCTCGTTCTCGCTGGTCACCGCGCTCGCAGAGCATGAGGAGTTGCGGCCCTGGTAGGTGAAGAACACCCGCCCGGTGGTCTTGGCGACCGCCCCGCCACGGGTCCACGCCGCGCCCGTGGAGGCGCGTGCGGCGGTGGCCGGCCCCGCGGCGGCCGTGACGGTGTCGCCGTCCGGTGTGGTCGCTGGGACGGAGACGGGGTCGGCCGCGGCCTGTGCCGCCATCGCCGTCGCGGTGAGCCGGACGCCGTCCTTCTTGGGGGCGAGGGCGTCGAGCGGCTGGGCGGACTCCATCTTCGCCGCGGTCCAGTAGCGCCGGACGGCCCGCTGCTCGGCTCCGGTGTCCGCGGCCTCCTTCTCGACCGGGTGGGGCGCGGCCACCGCCGCGGCGCCTCCGGCCGTGCTCCCGTTCCCGTTCCCGTTCCCGCTCGCGGTGCCCGTCGTGGCGCCGTGCGCGACCGTCGCGGAGAGCAGGGTGCCGCCCGCGATGACGGTGAGTACGGGGACCAGGTGTGCCGTGCGACGCATTTGTACCTCCCGAGACCTGTTGCTGTGCCGGGAAGCTAGTGCGCCGCCTGTAGGCATTTCTCAATATTTACAACTATTGATATGACTAAAATCGGACTTAACTAATTCCTTTTATCGCGCGTTTCTCTGCTCACGGGTTCCGGGGCCGATTCGACAGCGCGGCTCCGGGCGGGAGAATGGGGCGGTGCAGCCAGACACCATCCGCTCCGTCGTCCTGCTCGGCTCGACCGGCTCCATCGGCACCCAGTCCCTCGACGTCATCGCCCGCAACCCCGGCCGGTTCCGGGTGGCGGCGCTCGCCGCCGGGGGCGGCCGGGTCGACCTGCTGGCCCGCCAGGCCGCCGAGTTCCGGCCCGAGGCGGTCGCCGTCGCCGACGCCTCCGCCGCGCCGGCGTTGCGCGAGGCCCTGTCGGCCCACGGGGTGGGCGCGCGGGTGCTCGCCGGGCCCGAGGGAGTGGCCGAGGCGGCCTCCCTGCCGTGCGACGTCGTCCTCAACGGCATCACCGGCGCGCTGGGGCTGACCTCCACGCTGGCCGCGCTGGAGGCGGGCCGGGTGCTCGCCCTCGCCAACAAGGAGTCGCTCATCGTCGGCGGGCCGCTGGTCAAGCGCCTGGCCAAGCCCGGCCAGCTGATCCCGGTCGACTCCGAGCACTCGGCGCTCGCCCAGTGCCTGTGGGCGGGCGGGCCCACCGGCCCGGACGCCTCGGCCGTGCGCCGCCTGATCGTCACCGCCAGCGGCGGTCCCTTCCGCGGCAGGTCGCGCGCGGAGCTCGGCGACGTCACCCCGGAGCAGGCGCTGGCCCACCCCACGTGGTCGATGGGCCCGGTCATCACCGTGAATTCGGCCACACTCGTCAACAAGGGCCTGGAGGTCATCGAGGCGCACCTCCTCTTCGACATCGGCTTCGACCGGATCGACGTCGTGGTCCACCCGCAGTCGGTCGTCCACTCGATGGTCGAGTTCGTCGACGGCTCGACCATCGCCCAGGCCAGCCCGCCCGACATGCGGCTGCCCATCGCGCTCGCCCTCGGCTGGCCCGAGCGGGTCGCCGGCGCCGCCGGCGCGGTCGACTGGACCACCGCCCACACCTGGACGTTCGAGCCGCTCGACGACGAGGCGTTCCCCGCCGTCGCGCTGGCCCGGCAGGTCGGCTCGGCCGGCGGCACGGCCCCGGCCGTCTACAACGCGGCCAACGAGGTCTGCGTCGAGGCGTTCCTGGCCGGGCGGCTGCCGTTCCCGTCCATCGTCGACACGGTGGCCGCCGTGGTCGCCGAACACACCGTGACCGAGGCCGACTCGGTCGCCGAGGTGCTGGACGCCGACGCCTGGGCCCGGAACCGGGCACGCGAGCTCACCGGGACTGCCTAGACTGGGGAGCGTCGTCGACTCTTCAAGGGCTGAAAATGACTTCTGTTGCTCTCGGAATCCCGTCCGTCAGGACCAGGCCGATCGCCGAGCGGCGCACCTCCCGGCAGATCATGGTCGGTTCCGTCCCCGTGGGCGGTGACGCGCCGGTCTCCGTCCAGTCGATGACCACCACCGTCACCG
>NZ_BAAAVI010000095.1:0-28126 GCF_039534445.1 Streptosporangium fragile
GCCGGGCCGCCGCGTGCTGCCGCGCCGACCGCCCCGCGGCGGGCCGCGGCCCCGGGCAGGTCGCGCTCCTGCTCGGCGACGGGAGCGCCCAGCCGGTCCCCGCTCACCTGGACGGTCATCCGGGTGCCGCGCACCTCGGCCGTCACGTTGTGCCAGGCGTCGAACCGGAACCCGGGCGGCAGCGCGGTGACCGACTCGCCGCGGCTCCTGCCGCCGATCACCACGTCGGTCACCAGCGCGCCGCGGTCCCTGTCCAGCCAGGCGACGACGTGGTTGTTGCGGTTCACGTGGGCGACCGTCAGCCCGGCCGCGCCGGTGCCGGAGGCGACCCGCAGGTCCGCCTCCGCGCGCAGGTCCGCGGGAGCCTTCCCGGACGAGACCAGGTACGCCGGCTCGTCGCCGCTCCCCGTGTGGGTGACGTACCCGTGCGCGTCCTGCTCGTCGGCGACCGACCAGCCGTTCCGCCCGGCTCCCTCGGCCCGCCAGCCCGCGAGGGAGCCGTCGTTGAACGTGCCGCCGGCCGCCCACGAGGTGACCGGAGCGGGCTGGTCGCCTTCCGAGGGCCCGGCGCCGGCGCGGACCACCGGCCAGCCGTCAATCCAGTCCAGCCGGTCGATCAGCATCGGGCGCCTGGTCAGCTTCAGCCGGCCCTGGTCGGCCGGCTTCAGGTCCGGATCGTCGGACGGGATGCCGTGGTAGACCAGCCAGTCCTGGCCGGACAGGTCGGTCTGGAACCCGTTGTGGCCGGGGCCGATCCAGCGGTTGCCGTTGGCACCCGCCACGATGGCGCCCTTGCTGGTCAGCTCCATCAGGCCGACGCCCTCGTCGTCCGTGAACGGACCCGTCGGGCTGGTCGCGCGGCCGACCTTGACCTGGTAGCCGCTGTACGCGCCGTCGCAGCACCCGGCGTCGGAGTAGAACAGGTAGTAGTAGCCGTCGCGCCGGACGACGAACGCGCCTTCCATCCGGCGTCCCCTGGCGATCTGGGTGACCGCGCCCTCGGTCCGGGTCAGGTCGCCGTTCATCTTCGCGACGCAGATGACGTCGTAGCTCCCCCAGTACATGTAGGGGGTGCCGTCGGTGTCGGTGAACTGCGCCTGGTCGATGTTGCCCGTGGGGCAACCGCTCGGGGACGGCAGCACGGCGCCCGCGTCGGTCCACGGCCCCGTCGGGGTGGGCGCCGTCGCCAGCCCGACGGTGTTCCGGCCCGGCACCGAGTAGTAGAGGTGGTAGCGGCCGCCGGCGTACCGGATGTCCGGCGCCCAGAGCCGTGAGCCGTTGTGCCAGGCGGGCCGGGTCGCCGGGGTGAAGACCTCCCCGGCGTACTCCCAGGTCACCATGTCACCGGAGCGCAGGATCGGCAGGATCCGCTCGCCGTCCTCGCCCCTGCTCTGGAAGACGGGGTTCTGCGTGCCGTAGGCGTACCAGAACCCGTCCTTGCCGCGGATCATCGCCGGGTCGGGGAAGGTGTCGACCACGCCCGCCGTCACCGGGTTGGCGTACGTGCCCGCGGTGTGCGTGCCCGCGGTGTCCGTACCCGCGGTTTGCGTGCCCGCGGTGTGCGTGCCCGCGGCCGGTGCCGCCTGCGCGGCCGGGGAGGGGGCGGTGACGAGCCCCCACAGCAGCGTGCCGACGCCCAGCAGGAGCGTCGCGGATCTCCGGGTCAATTCGTCGTACCCTCCGGTTCGAAGGAGCTCAGGCTGGGGTCGTAGTCGGAGGCGCCGATGTCGTACATCGACGTCATCCAGTGGTAGAAGTTGTCGCCGCGCTCGCGGAGCAGGTCGTAGAGCCGGCGCATGAGACGCCGTCGCACGGGCTGGAGCTCCCGGTGCGAGTACCTGTTGACGAGCTCGTGCGGGTCGTCGAGCAGGTCGTACAGCTCGTTGACCGACTCGGGGTTGACGACGAGCTTGTAGCGCTCATCGCGGATCATTCGCTGCGGGTAGGGGAAGTGGTGCCCGTGGAACTCGGCGACCAGTTCGGCGGGCCAGTCCGGCCGCTCGCCGCGGACGAGCGGCACCAGGCTCCGGCTGTCCACCGCGGGGGAAGGGTCGCAGCCCGCGAGGTCCAGGATGGTCGCCGTGCAGTCGGTGAGGGTGACGAACTCGTCCCTGACCTGCGGAGCCGCCCCGGGGATGCGCACGATGCCGGGGATGCGATAGATGTCCTCGTACATGGCCGGCCCCTTGTCGTGCAGGCGGTGGGCGCCGGTGAACTCGCCGTGGTCGGCGGTGAAGAAGACCGATGTCCGGTCGGTGAGGCCCAGCTCGTCCAGCCGGGTCAGGATCCGGCCGATCTGCTCGTCGATCAGCGTGACGTAGCCCCAGTAGACCGCGATCAGCTTGCGGGTGACCTCGATCGGGATGGTGTCGAAGGTCCAGTGCGCGCTGTAGTTGCGCTGCACCGGCGGTTTGCCGTCGAAGGTCTCGGCGATCGACGCGGGCAGCTCCACCAGGCCGGGGTCGTAGAGGTCGAAGTACTCATCGGGCAGCAGATACGGCAGGTGCGGTCCGAAGAAGTGGGTGGCCAGGAAGAACGGCCGGCCGGCCGCCGCGTACCGGTCCAGGTGCTCGATGGCCCGGGTCGCGAGGTAGTGCTCGAACGTCGCCTCGACCGGCTGGTGCAACCGCGCGGCCAGCAGGTTGCCCGGATTGCCGTTGGGCGTGGTGCCGCGGATCGGCTCGGAGATCCGGTACGGCGGCAGTCCCCGCTCCTCCAGGTACGCCAGGTAGTCGGGGTGGTCGACCGGATTGTGCCAGCCGGGCAGGTCAGGCCCGTCGAAGCCATACGACGCGGCGTTGCGGTGCGTGCCCCCGTGCCACTTGCCGATCAGGCCGAGCTGGTAGTCCCGCTCCCGCAACGCGGTGGGGAAGGCGAACGCGTCCTCGCGCAGGTCCTCCAGGTAGCCGACGTTGCGCTCGTAGTTCGCCAGCAGCCGGTGCCGGAACGGCGCCTGCCCGGTGAGCAGGCTGGCCCGCGCGGGCGTGCAGATGGCCGTGGGCGTGTAGAACCGGTCGAACCGCGTGCCGGTCGCGGCCAGCCGGTCGAGGTTGGGCGTGGCCACGTGCGGGTTGCCGTAGGCGCCCAGCGTGTCGACGCGATGCTGGTCGGTCATCAGGAACAGCATGTTCACTTGGTGAACGCCTTCGTGTAGAGATCGCCGGTGTAGTACGTGGAGGGGTCGGGCAGCGAGGGGAGCTTGCCGGTGCCGACGAAGAACTCGCCCAGGCTGTTCAGCCACGTGGCGACGGTGCCGTCCTTGGTCTTGGCGACGAGGTCGGCGGTGGTCATCGTCTGCACGTTCGCGGCGTCCGCCTGCACCTTGGCCTTGTCCACCTTGAGCAGGGCTGCGGCCTCGCCGATCGCCTCGTCGGGGTGCGCGGCCCGCCAGTCGTTGGCCTGCTGCAGCACCTTGATCACCTTTTCGGTGAGCGCCGGGTCCGTCTTCGTGCCCGCGACGAACGCGGTGGGGAAGGAGTTGTCGGGGAACTGCCTGGTGCTGGCGACCTCCGTCAGGCCGGGCTTCTTCGCCTTGATGGTGTCGATCAGCGGGTACCAGATCCCGGCCCCGTCGATCTGCCCGGACACGAACGCGGAGACGACCGTGGACGGGTCCATCGGCACCTTCTGGATGTCCTGGGTGGTCATCCCCGCCTTCTGGAGCGCGAGGTTGAGCACCATCTCGCCGGACGTGCCCTCGGGCACGCCGACCTTCTTGCCCCGCAGGCCCTCCATGGAGGTGATGCCGGGCTGGGCGATGACCCGGTCGGCGTACGCGAGCGTGTTGATCGCGATGACCTTGGCCTTTCCGGAGGCGGGCAGCCACATGGCGCCGGGGCCGATGTAGCCGAAGTCGAGGTCGCCGGCGCCGAGCGCCTGGATCTGCAGCGGGCCGTTGGTGAAGACCTTGACCTCCGCGGTGAGCCCCTGCTTGTCCCACAGGCCCTGCTTGTCGGCGATCGCCAGCAGGCTCGCCCCGTTGAAGTCGCTGATGTAGCCGAAGCGGACCGTGGTCTCGTCGGAGGAGCAGGAAGTAACGGAGAGTGTCATCACGGTCACCGATGTGGCGGCTATGAGGGCGCGACGAATCACACGCATGGCGGGGTGTTCCTTTCGAGAACTTCGAGAGTTCGAGAAGTTCGAGGGCGGGTCGCGGGTCGGGCGGCGGGGGTGGTAGGCGGGGCGGGTCGCGGGTCAGGCGGCGGGGGTGGCCGGCGGCTGGTGGTAGACGGAGTGCCAGACGTCGTTGCGTATCGCGCCGAACTCGGGAGAGAGCCGCATCTCCTCGGTCCGCGGGTAGGGCAGGTCCACGTCGACGATCGTCTGGATCCGGCCCGGCCTGGCGGCCATCACGACCACCCGTCTGGCGAGGTAGACCGCCTCGTCCACGTCGTGGGTGATGAACATGACCGTGCGCCGCTCCTGGCTCCAGGTGTGCAGCAACTGGTCCTGCAGTTGCACCCGGGTCAGCGCGTCCAGGGCTCCGAACGGCTCGTCCATGAGCAGGACCTGCGGGTTCACCGCGTACGCGCGGGCGATCGCGCAGCGCTGCTTCATCCCGCCGGACAGCGTCCTCGGCAGCGCGTCGGCGAAGTCGGCGAGCCCGACCAGCTCGATGGCCCGCTCGGCGCGCCGCCTGCGTTCCTCGGCGGGGATCGCGGCCAGCCTCAGTCCGAACTCGACGTTCTTGCGCACGGTCAGCCAGGGGAACAGCGCGTACTGCTGGAAGATCACGCCGCGGTCGGGGCCGGGCCCGGTGACCGGCGCGTCGTCCACCAGGACCTCGCCGGCCGTGGGGCCGACCAGCCCGGCGGCCATGCTCAGCAGCGTGCTCTTGCCGCAGCCGGACGGCCCGACGACCGTGACGAACTCCTGGTCGGCGATGTCCAGCGAGACGTGGTCGAGCGCGGTGAAGGTCGCGTCCTTCATCGGGTAGGTCTTGACCACGTCCTTGAACGAGATCTTGTTCTTCATCGGCGCTCCTGCCAGCCGGTGAGGCGTCGCTCGGCGAGCAGCAGCAGCCGGTCCATCACCAGGCCGAGCACACCGATGGCGATCAGCCCCACGAAGATCGTGGAGAGGTCGTAGTAGAGCTGGGCCTGCTGCATGCGGAAGCCCAGGCCCTCCTGGGCGGCGATCAGCTCGGCGGCGACCAGGGTGCCCCAGGCCGAGCCGAGCCCGATCCGCATCCCGACCAGGATGAACGGGGTGGACGCCGGGATGACGACCTTGAGGAAGATGGTCCGGTCGGTGGCGCCGAGCACCCGCGCGGCGTTGATCAGCGTGCGGTCCACGTCGACCACGCCCTGGAAGGCGGCCACCACGCTGGACAGGAACGCCGCCAGGAAGATCACGAAAACCTTCGGCACCTCTCCGATGCCCAGCAGCACGATCGCCAGGGGGATGATCGCCAGGGGTGGGATCGTGCGGAAGAACTGGACGTACGGTTCGAGCAGGCCGCGCGCCGTGGGGTACCAGCCCATGAGGAACCCGACCGGGACGGCCAGCAGGGTGCCGAGCGCGAAGCCGAGGAAGACCCGGCGCAGGCTGGCCAGCACGTCCTGGAGCAGCGTGCCGTCCGCGATCAGCTCGCCGGCCCGCGCCGCCACCGCGAGCGGTCCGGGCAGGCCCTGCACGCCGACCGACGACAGCAGCGCCCACCCGGCCAGGCCGATCGCGACCGCGGTCAGATTGAGCACGATGGAGCGACGAGGGCGCCGTACGGTACGCCGCCCGTCCGGTCGCGCGGACGTCTTCTCGGGAGCGATGATCACGGTCATGGATGCCTCGACTGGTTCATGAGTCCTCCGCGGGGTCCGGCTCCGTCGCCGGGTACCGGGACAGCAGTGGTGATTCGTGCAGCACCAGGGCGATGCCCCCGAGTGCGCCGGCCGCCTCACCGAGCGTCGCCCGGCGAAGATGCACCCTGTGCCGTGAGATCGGCAGGATGTGCGCGCTCAGTGCCTCCTCGACGGGCCCGATGAGCGCCGCGCCGGTCGCGGTCAGCTCGCCGCCGATCACGATCACACCGGGGCCGATCGCGTTGCACAGCGCGGCGAGCACGATTCCGATCCGGGTGCCGACGTCCCGCAGCAGATCGAGCGCCACGGCGTCGCCGGACTCCAGCGCCGCGACCAGGGCGGGGACGTCGTCCGCGCGCCCGCCCGCGACGTTGTAGGCGTCGAGCACGGCTCTGATCGAGGCCACGGTCTCCAGGCACCCGGTGCCGCCGCAGTCGCAGCGCGCGCCGGCCGGGTCGACCGTGATGTGCCCGAACTCGCCGGACAGCCCGTACATGCCGCGGTGGAGTGAGCCGCCCACCACCAGCCCGCCACCGACACCGTGGGACAGCCGCAGGTAGAGCACGTCCTGGCCGCCGGCCGCCGCGCCCCATATCGACTCGGCGAGCGCGGCGAGCCTGGTGTTGTTGTCCACCAGCACCGGCACCCCGAAGCGCTTGCGCAGCAACCCCGGCAAGCCGTCCAGACGGCGGGCGCTCGCGGCCCCGTCGCCGGGGTCGCCAACCGGCCCCACCACGCCCACGCCGATCGCGTTGAGCGCGCCGAGCCGCAGCGCCCCTCCGGTCAGCGTGCCGACCAGGCGCTCGGCGAGCTCGACCCGGTCCTCCCAGGGCAGGTCCGCCGCGTGCGGCTCGCTCGCCGATCCGACGATCTCGTGCGCGAAGTTGACGGCGGCCACGTGCACCGCGCGCCGGGCGAAGTCGATGCCGATCGCCTGCCCGGCGTCGGGATTGAGGGTCAGCGTCTCCGCGGGCCGGCCACGCCCGCGCGGGGCCGTGTCCTGGGCCGAGGTGACGACGGCGCCGCCGGCCAGCAGCACCGTGAGGATGTCGTGGAGGGTCGTGCGGGACAGTCCGCAGCGCTTGCCGAGTTCGCTCCGGCTGAGCGGGCCGTGCCTGCGCAGCAGGTCGAGCACGAGCTCCTCGTGCCCGCGCCGGAGCTGTGACAGAGGGCCACCGCGAGGTTGCATGACGCAAAGTGTGCCGATCGCTCTTGATTTTCGTCAATAACCCGAAAAAAATGACTCACAACCGGGACACGCCACGGTGAACAGCAAAACCGCAGGCCAGGCCGGCGACCGACGGGATGGCGGACACGCGCACAACATTCGCGTAACGGGGCCGCCACACCCTGTCGCCACCCGCCCGGCCGTCGGCGGGCACCGATGGCGGGTGCCGATGGTGGGCACCGCGGCCCACGCGGGGTCGCGTCCCCGGCCGCGGCGACGGCGCCGACCGGCGGAACCGTGAGGAGGTCGTGAAGGTCGCACGCGACGGCCCGGGGCGACCGCCGGGTTCACCCCGGCCGGGCGGGCCGTGCCCGCGCGGCGAGCCGGACGGATCACGCCCGCGCGGCAGGCCGGGCCCGAGCTTCTCGCGCCCACGGCGGAGCCGGGGCAAAGGATCCCCTGATTGCCACATGACGGAAAGCATGCATATCAGGTAGGTTTTATGTCAATAGGACGGAAAAACGCTCGCACCGTCCTGTGCCGCAGTCCCCCGCGCGTGTGAGGATCGCCGTGACCAGTCCGTCCTTCCCCGGCCCCACCCCGTCGGCCCGGCCGCCGACCATCCGCCGCTGTTGGGCACCGCGCACCCGGCATTGCGCACCCGGCATTGCGCACCCGGCGCCGGCCGCCAGGTCAGGCCGCCGGGTCAGGCGTCGCGGGCGCAGCGGAAGCCGAGGTTGCCGGTGGTGCTGTCAGGGGTGTTGCTGCTGCGGGCGGCGACGCGGTACCGGTTGCAGTAGGAGTGGTGGCACAGGTAGGAACCCCCGCGTATGACCTTGGCGGTGCCGGTGGCCGGGCCGGTGGGGCCGGTGCGCGGGGTGGCCGTGTGCTCGGTGCCCCACCAGTCGGCGCACCATTCCCAGACGTTGCCCGCCACGTTGTACAGGCCGAACCCGTTGGGCTCGAAGGCGTTCACCGGCGCGGTGGCGGGATAACCGTCGTCGGCGGTGTTCTTGGTGGGGAATCGGCCCTGCCAGATGTTGCACCGGTGCTCGTCACCGGGGGTGAGCTCGTCACCCCACGGGTAGCGGCGCTGCTCCAGGCCACCGCGGGCGGCGTACTCCCACTCGGCCTCCGTGGGGAGCCGGGTGCCGGCCCAGCGGCAGTAGGCGACGGCGTCGTTCCAGGACACGTGGACCACGGGGTGGTCGGCGCGTCCGTCGAGCCCGCTGCCCGGCCCTTCGGGCGCCCGCCAGTACGCTCCGGGCACCCCGCACCACCACGGCGTCTGGTCAGGGCGTGACGCGCCGCGGCGGAGCGCCGCGGGCAGGAACCCGGCGAACACGTACGACCAGCCGAAGCGCTCGGCCTCGGTGACATGGCCGGTGTCATCCACGAACCGGGCGAACCGCCGGTTGGTCACCGCGTAGGCGTCGATCCAGAAGGGGGCGAGGGTGACCTGCCGGATCGGGCCCTCACCGTCCGCGGGGAAACCCTCCGCGTCCTCGGTGCCCATGAGGAACGATCCACCCGGCAACGGCACCATGCCCTCGGTGCTCCCCGTCTGGGGGGTGGACGCGAGTTCGACGGAGACGGTGTCCCCGCCGCGTGACGGCGAGCAACAGGCCTTCGCGTGTGGCGTGGCGTCCCGCATGCGGTCTTCCCGCGGCAGATCCTCAAGCACCCGGCAATGATATGTAAACAGTGCGGTACATATTCGTCGGCCGACGCGGACGGGCGGCACGAGCGGCCGGCGGGCGGCACGGCCCCGCGCGGTCCCGCACCGGTTCGCCATGCCGGTTCGCCGGCGGCCGGCCCGCGCGACCGGGCGGGCACGGGGTGCCCGATCGGCCGGGCGGGTCCGGCAACCGGTCCGCCCCGCCCGGCGACCGGAGACGGCGGCGATCATCCGGCGCCCGCCGCCGCGCCGGCCCCACAATGGGGACGGAGGTGCTCACGGACCATGGTGATCGTGCAGAGGGTGGTCGTCCGCTGGGGCAAGCAGGGGCGCGGTGCCGCCGAGGCGACGCGGCGCCGGGCGCTGCCCGAGGCGTTCCCGCTGCCGTCCTCGCTGCCCGAGGGCCCGCTGGTCCTGCACGACGTGACCCTCGACGAGGCCGGCGGGTACGCCCCGGTCGCCAGGGTCGTTGCGCATCCGCTGCCGCACTGGACGGCCGGGCTGCGCCTCTCCCCCACCCCGGCGGCCGAGGGGGACCTCCGGATCCGGGTGGAGCGGATGCCCGTCGGCGCCTCCTACCCGCGTCACCGCCGCGCCGGCCGGATCTTCCTGCTCACCCCCGGGCAGCGGGCCCGGTACCGGGCCAACTTCCGGTTCACCGGCTGCCAGTGCGCCGCCGCCTGGCACTTCGAGCAGTGGACGGTCGGCATCGGCCACACCACACCGTCGCCGGACCTCTTCCTCGCCGGCGGTTTCGACGCCGAGGTCGACGACCGGGTCTCCCTGTACGGCGGGCGGTAGGGCCCCGGCGGCGGCAGGGCGTCAGACGGCGGGGACCTCGGAGATCATCTGGAAGGCCGCGGCGGATCCGGCGGCGGCCGCCTCGATCGCCCCCTGCGCCTCGGTGGTGAGGTCACCGGCCGCGTACAGGCCCGGCACGCTGGTCCTGCCGGTGCCGTCGACCTTGACGTAACCGTCCTCGCCGACGGCCAGGCCCAGGCGTTCGGCGAGGCGGGAGACCAGCGGCACGGGCCGCTGGGCGAGTTGCCAGAGCAGGGTCTGCCGGGCGACGACCGTGCCGTCGGCCAGCTCGACCGCGTACAGGTAACCGCCGGTGTGGCGCAGCCTGCGGATCCTGCCCTCGACGACCTCCGCCTCCCGGCACTCCTCCGGCACGGTGCCGTCGAACAGCACGATGACGTCGCGGCTCCAGGCGCAGAACCCGGTGGCCGCCTTCCTGGCGAACTCCGGATCGTCGGTCACCACACCCCAGGTGCGGTCGCGGTTCTCCCATCCGGCGCAGAACGGGCAGTGGATGATCGTCTTCCCCCAGCACTCGGCGAAGCCCTCGACGTCGGGGTGGACGTCGACCATGCCCGTGGTCAGCAGCACCTGCCGGGCCCAGACCGGTTCGCCCGCGTCGGCGTCGGCGTCGGTTTCCGTTCCCGTTCCGGTTCCCGTTCCGGTTTCGGTTTCGGTGAGGGTGACGGCGAAGCCTCCTTCCGGCACCGGGGTCACGTCGGTCACGGTGGCCTCGCGGCGCTCGGCCATGCCGTACCTGTCCAGGTCCGCCCAGGCCCGGCGACGGTACTCGGCGGGGCTCACGCCGTCGAGGCCGACGACGCCGTGGACGCCCGGGGAGGCGGCGTTGCGGGGCGGCTCGGGGGCCTCCGCGACCAGCACGCGGCGCAGGGACCTGCTGAGCGCCATGGCAGCCGTCAGCCCGGCCGGCCCACCGCCGACGATCACCACGTCGTAACGCTGCACGGTGACCTCCCCTCCTCCCTGGCCGTCCCGCCCGGCCCGGGGTCGCCGACCCCGGGACCGGGCCCTCACGTTCCGCATGCCCTACCCGGCACAGGGCACCGTAACCAGGTGGGACACATCGGAACGGACGGACCGGTCCCGGCGGGGCACCGGCCGGCCGGAGACCCGGGACCGCCTCCGCGAAGACGGCGTCATGAAAAAATCATCGCGATGTCGATCCGGGGAGAGGCCGTTCGTATAGAGGGTGAGAGGCCGGCACGGCGCCGGCGAAGGATCCCGGGGAGGCTCCCATGAAGCAGTACCTGCTCAGCATCTACCAGCCCGACGGCGACCCGCCCCCGCCCGAGTTCCTGGAGCCGATCATGCGTGACGTGGCCGCTCTGGCGCAGGAGATGAAGGAGGCCGGCGCGTGGGTCTTCAGCGCCGGGCTGCACGCCCCGAGCACGGCGACCGTGGTGCGGCTCAAGGACGGTGACATGCTGACCACCGACGGCCCGTACCTGGAGGGGAAGGAGCACATCGGCGGGTTCACGATCATCCAGGCTCCCGACCTCGACGCGGCGCTCGGCTGGGGCCGCAGGCTCGCCCGGGCGATCACCCTTCCGATCGAGGTCAGGCCGGTGGTGGACGAAGCCGACAGGTGTGACGCCCCGCGTGCCTGACCTGCCCGCCTCGGAGATCGAGCGGGTGTTCCGCGAGGAGTACGGCCGCGCGATCGCCGTCCTGGTCCGTGTCTTCGGCGACATCGACATCGCCGAAGACGCGGTTCAGGACGCCTTCACCACGGCGGTGCAGCGGTGGCCCGCCGACGGGCTGCCCCCGAGCCCCGCGGGGTGGATCATCACCACCGCCCGCAACCGGGCGATCGACCGCCTGCGCCGGGAGGCGTCCCGGGAGGACCGGCACGCCCGGGCCGCCCTGCTCCACTCCTGCGGAGAGGGCGGCGAACCAGCCGAGGAGGGACCCGTGCGCGACGAACGACTGCGCCTGATCTTCACCTGCTGCCACCCCGCCCTCGCCACCGGCGCCCAGGTCGCGCTGACGCTCCGGCTGCTGGGCGGGCTCACCACCGCGGAGATCGCGCACGCCTTCCTCGTACCCGAGCCGACCATGGCCCAGCGGCTGGTCCGGGCCAAGGGCAAGATCCGCGACGCTCGGATCCCGTACCGGGTGCCGGACGACGCCGACCTCCCGGGCCGGCTCCGAGCCGTGCTGGCCGTCGTCTACCTCGTCTTCAACGAGGGCTACGCGGCCAGTTCGGGCGACCGGCTCGTCCGCGAGGACCTCTGCGCCGAGGCGATCCGGCTCGGCCGGCTCCTGACCGAGCTGATGCCCGACGAGCCGGAGGCGATGGGACTGCTCGCGCTCATGCTGTTCACCGAGTCACGCCGGGCGGCCCGCACCGGCCCGGACGGCGACCTCGTGCTCCTGGCCGACCAGGACCGCGGCCGCTGGGACCGCGAGCTCATCGCCGAGGGCCGGTCCCTCCTCCGGGCCTGCCTGCGGCGCGACCGGCCAGGCCCGTACCAGCTCCAGGCGGCGATCAACGCCGTCCACAGCGACGCGCCGGACGCGGCCGCCACGGACTGGCGGCAGATCGTGCGGCTGTACGACCATCTTCTCGCGCTCACTCCGACCCCGGTCGTGGCCCTCAACCGCGCGATCGCGGTCGCCGAGGTCGAAGGACCAGAGGTGGCGCTCGATCTCGTCGACGACTTGGGCCTCGACGCCTACCACCTGTTCCACGCCGTCCGCGCCGACCTGCTCCGGCGCCTGGGCCGCGACGCCGAGGCGGCGCGGGCGTACGACGCCGCGATCGCCCGCGCCGGGAACACCGTCGAGCGGGCCTTCCTGCGACGCCGCCGTCAGGCGCTCACCGGAGTCCGGCCGTGGGACGATGGTCCCGCCGTTTCCCCGCCGCCCGAAGGCGGTGGCTCCCCGGGGGGGCCCTGATGGACCGCGGACGGCTCGTCCGAGTCTCCAAATACCTCGCCAAGCACCTGCGCCACCGGCCCGAGCGCCTCGGGCCGGCCCTCGACCCGCAGGGCTGGGTCGCCGTCGACGACCTGCTGGCCGCCGCGGCGCGGCACGGTTTCCCGATCACGCGGGAGGAACTGGCGGAGGTGGTCGCCGGCAACGACAAGCGGCGTTTCGCCGTCGAGGGCGACCGGATCCGCGCCAACCAGGGCCACACGGTCGAGGTCGACCTGGACCTGCCCGCGGTCGAGCCGCCCGAGGTCCTGTACCACGGCACGGTCGGCGAGCGCGTGGCCGCCATCGGCCGGGAGGTCCTGCGGCCGATGGACCGGCACGCCGTGCACCTGTCCCCCGACCGCGAGACCGCGACGCGTGTGGGTGCGCGGCGCGGCAGGCCTGTCGTGCTGGTGGTCCGCTCCGGCGACGTGCACCGGGCGGGCCACGAGTTCCGGGTCAGCGCCAACGGCGTCTGGCTGGCCGCGCACGTCCCGCCCGCCTACGAGGAGCGGACCGGTCCGGGGCGTCTCCGGGCCTCACCTCGAGGTGAGGCCCGGAGACGCCGGCCTCAGCCGCTGACGCGGACGATGCCGGTCACCGTGGGAGCCGAGCCGGTCGGCTGGTTGTCGTAGACCAGCTTCCTGTTCTTGTCCCATGCCCTGACCCGCAACTGGTCGGTGCGGTCGAACGGCTTGCCGGAATCGACCGCGGTGATCTCGAAGGTCACCTCCGTGGTGGTGTTGACCCGCCCGGTGCCGCACAGGATCGCGGTGCCGTCGGCCGCGGCCAGCACCGTGTAGGCGCTGTCGCGCAGGGTGAAATCCGGGGCGTGGTAGGTCAGCACCCCGGTGGGCGCGCCGCCCTTGCGCGGGTAGCGGGCGGTGACGGCGAAGGTGGCCTTGCCCGCCCCGCCGCAGCCGGCGCTCAGCCGGCAGGAGCCGGCCGGGGAGGCCACCTGGCCGGCGCCGACCAGCGAACCGGCCGGGTCGTAGACCAGCACGTAGGCCTTGTCCCCGTCGAGGCTGTCGGCGTCGGCGGCGCCGCCGTCGTCGTCGGTGACCGTCACCGAGATCGGGTAACGGCCGGCCTTGGTGAAGGTGTGCGTGCCGGTGACCGTGCCCGCGCCACCGGTCTCGACCACCGCGGCGGGTAGCTGCTGCCCGCCGATCTTCCAGGTGGCGGTGTGGGTGTCGGCGGTGCCCGGATCGGTGAACGAGGCGCTCAGCGACACCGGGGTGCCCACGGCGACGATCTTGGCCGCGGCCGGTTCCTTGATCGACACCTCGGGTGCCCGGTTGGCGACGGCGACCGTCAGCTCGGCGGTGCCGGTGGCGCCCTTGTCGTCGGTGACCGTCACGATGACCTTGCGGTCGCCGTTGTCGGCCGCCACGTGCTTCAGTGTCAGCCGCCCGTCGGTCACCGGCAGCGGCTTGGGTCCGGCGCCGTCGCCGTAGTCGACGCCGGCGGTCCAGGAGGTGGAGTCCGGATCGGTGACGGTGCCCGTGCCGGTCCAGGCCGTTCCCTCCTTCGCGGTGCCGGGCCCGGTCAGCTTCACCACCGGCGCCTGGTTCGGCGTCTCGGCCGAGACGACCTTCGCGGAGAAGGCCGCGGCGGCTGTCAGGTTGCCGTCGTCGGTGACGGTCACCGTGACCGGATAGGTACCGGCGGCGGCCCACTGGTGCTCCAGCGTGATCTGCTGCCCGGCCGGCGTGACCGGCTGCGGCCCGGCGCCGTCGCCGTAGTCGACGGTGGCGCTCCAGGAGGTGGAGCCCGGGTCGGTGAAGGTCACGGTGCGCCGCAGCTTCTCCCCGACGGTCAGCTCGACGTCGGCGCCGGCGGTCACCACCGGCGGTGTGCCGGGCGTGGCCTCCTCGATGACGTAGGGCACCAGTTGGATGGTGGTGCCGTTCTTGCTGTCGGTGACCATCACCGTGGCCGAACCCGTGCGCGGACCGGTGAAGGTCGTTTCAGCGGTGACGGTTCCGCCGCCGGCCCGCTGTGCCACCTGCGCGTCCACCGGCGACCCGTCGCCCCAGCGGACCTTCGCGCTGTGGGTGTCGGCGGCGTCGGCGTCGGTGAACCCCACCCGCAGGGTGAACGGCTGGCCCACCTTGCCGCGCAGCGGCTCGGCCGGCACCTCGATGACCGGTTTGGCGTTGGCCGCCGCGCCCTGCCCGGTCAGGGTCACCACATAGGTGGGGTCGGTGCCCTCGGCGGTGGTGAAGGTCAGCTTGCCGGCCGCCTTCCCTTCCTGGTCGGGGGTGAAGGTGACCTCCGTGACGCAGGAGGCTCCCACCGCCAGCTCCACCGGGCAGCGGTTGCGCTGCGCGAACGGCTCCTCGGCCGCGATGGCCTTGATCGACATAGGGCCGTTGCCGCGGTTGGTCAACTTCACCTCGACCCACTCGCCGCTCTCGCCGACCGGCACCTCCGACCAGTTGATCGCGGTGCGATCCAGCGCGTGCCGGGCGGTGGCGGTGGCCGAGGCGGTGTTGTCGCCCGGTTCGGGATCGGTCACCGCGAGGCTGGCGGCCCGGACCTGGGTCTTGAGCTCGGTGCCGTCGGCGATGCCGGCCGGCAGGGTGGCGGTCACCTCGACGGTGGCCTCCCAGCCGGGCTCCAGCACCTTGACCGTGTTGCGGAACCCGTCCTTGATCGGCGTGCAGATGCCCCGCCAGGTGTCGCAGGTAGCCGTTCCGGCGGCCTGGGGGATGAGCATGTCCAGCCGCACGTCGGTCGCGGCGTCGTCGCCCTTGTTGGTCACCGTGGTGGTCCAGGTGACCGTCGAGCCCGGCCCCGGCTCACTCGCCGAGACGGCGTGGATGACCTTCAGATCGGCCCGCGCGGTGGTCGGGGTGAGCAGGAAGGACCGCTCCTCCTCGACGAAGCCGTTCGCGGTCGCCGAACGGTCGCGCACGACGCCCTGCGCCAGAATCTGACCGGTGGAGTTGACATCCACCAGCGAGGTCAGGCCCATGCACGGTTCGGTCGTCCTGTCGGCCTCGGCCGGGCACAGCGGCCGGGGCAGCAGCTCGGCCAGCTGGTAGACCTTGCCGTCCAGCCACAGCGCCGGCGCCGCGACGGCCGGCCCACCGGCCATGCCGGCCACCAGGCCGTGGTTGTTGACCGCGGTCGCCACCCCTTCGCCCAGATCGGTCCGCTCACCGTCCTGCCAGGTGTAGGCGTGATGGGTGACCGCGCTGCCCGTGTTGCAGGTCCCGCCGCCGGCCACCAGGCCGGTGTCGTTGACATCGTGCGCGACACCGGCCTGGATCTTGCAGGTGGGGACCGCGAGCTTGGTGATCACCCTGTCCTGGTGGACGGCCGGCTCCCACAACTGGGGACCGGAGGCGACCTCGTGCGTCACGTGGGCGCCGGCCACTGCGCCCCGGGCGTTGATCCGGCCGGCCGGATCCCCCCCGTACGCCCAGAACCGCGGCTCATCGGGCAGCCGCAGCGGCGTCCCCTGATTCCACAGCACATATGGATTGGCGGTGTCCGGCGGGGCCAGCGCGCCGAACACCTGGCCGTTGTCGTTGAGGTCCCAGGCCGAACTGGAGGTGTACGGCGGGCTGGAGGCCGGTTGCAGGTCGATCACCGCACCGTCGTTGCGGTAGACCACCGCGTGCTGCTCGAAAACGCCGTCCCGGTTGGTGGCGGCCCAGCCGGAGACCTCTCCGGCCTCGTTGATGCCCATGGCGGCCGCCCCGCACCGCTGGACGCCGCTGGAGCCGTCGGTGCACGGCAAGCCGCCCAGATCGGTCACCGTGCCGTCCTGCCAGCGCACCGCCCGGCTGCGGTTGTCCTTGTCGACCGCGGTGGCGGCGACCTGACCGCGGTCGTTGAGCGCGGCCGCCTTCGTCTTGGACGCTTTCCCGCCCGGCAGCCCGTCCAATTCGGTCACCGTGTAGGAGCCGAACCGGGCCACCACGGTGTGCGGGCCGTCCATGACCAGCCGCAGCGTCCCGGCGGGCCGCTCCTGGCCGTCCACGGTCCAGCCCAGCGGGATCCGCCCGGCCTCGGCGGTGGCGGTCAGCGTCACCGTCGTTCCGGCCCGGTACTTGTCCTGCGCAGGCGACGCGGTCACCGACCCGCCCGGCTGCGCCGACAGCTCCAGCTCGAACTCCCGCAGATCGGGCTTCTTCACCTCCACGGACTCCAGCGTGGTCCGCAGCCCCTGGGCGGTGTCGGCCACGACCGTGACGGGGTACACGCCGTCGGCCAGCGCCTCGCTCGTCGCGGCGTAGACACCGTCCCCGGCGGCGCCGTCCCCGCTGTTGCCGTCGTCCTCCAGCGTCACTTCCTTCCGGGTGCCGTCCCCCAGGGTCACAACGGCCCGGACCGAAGCCCCGGTGACCGGCTTGCCGGCGTCGGTGACGGTAGCTGTCACCGTCACCTTGCCGTCCTCGGACGCCTCGGCCGTGGCCGTCACCGTCACCGGGTTGTCCAGGATCCAGGCGCCCAGGCCGGCCTTGACCGGCTCGGCGCCGGTGTTGGTGATCTCCAGCTTCCAGGTCCCCGCCTGCGGTTTCGCGACGCTCAGCCCTTGGACGACCTCCTTGGCTTCCTCACTGCCCGCCGCGTAGGAGGCGGCCGGCTTGCCCGACGGGTCGCGCAGCAGCAGCCCCACCGTCTCCGGCAGCGCTCCGACGACGCCGAACTGCGTGCCCTGCGGCACGTCCAGCGACACGCTCGCCGTCTGGCCCGCCTCCGCCGTGGCCTCGGGGAGGGCGAACAGCGAACTGGCGTCGCCGGCGTCGTCACCCTCGGCCGCGGCCGTGGCCTTCTTGCCACCGGACCCCGGAGCCGCCTCCTGCAGCCCCGGCGCCCCAGCCGGGTCACCGGCCAGCAACGACGCCAGCCGCGGCTTGACGTAGTCGTTGAAGGCCTCCTGCGAACCGGTCATCCTCGTGTGGAGGATGTGCATGCCGGGAGTGTCCTTGAGATCACCCCGGGCGCTCCAGGTCGGAACGATCTTGTCGCTGTCGGTGGGAGTACCCGGCTCGGGAATCGGGGTGCCCCTGACCTTGGTCTCACAGAGCAACCCGTGGCCGGTGCCCACGAGGTTGGAGACCAGCACGCCCTTCAGGTTGCGGGTCACCGGGTTGAACTCCTCCTGCATGTACGTCGTGGTGTTCTCCCACGTGGCCGGGTACCAGGGAATCCCCACGTTCGCCCCGTTCGCCCACTGCACGATCATGTCGGCACAGGGGCTTCCCATGTTCGGGGTGCCCATCTGGATCAGGCGGGCCACCACCGGCTTGTCGTCGGTCCACCCCATCTCCCGGGCAATGTATTCCCGGCTGATCGTCCCGCCCATGGAATGGGCGACGATGTTCACCCGCCCGGCGTCCTCGGACTGGCGCAGCTCTTCGATCTCCTTGCTCAGCATGGCGGCGTTCAACGGCAGGGGATAGGTCATTATGTGCGGATACATGGACACGCCGGTGCTGAGAGTGCTGACCGCCCGCCCTTTCAGCAGTGGGTGCGCGGCCTTCAGGAAGGCCGCGTACTTGCCCCAGGTGCCCGCGTTGCTGTTCCAGCCGTGCACCAGCGCCACGGGCATCGGCCGGATGATGATCGGCTTGGTGTCCTTGCTCTCGTCATAGAAACCGTTGAGGACCCGGGCGGTCACCGAGCGGTTCGAATACGGTTCACCGTTGCGCCAGGCGAGACCTTCGGTCGGGAAGACGACCTGCTCCGTGACGGTCTCCCCCGCACCGAGGGTCAGTTCGCGTCGCCCGTTGTGCACGACCTTTCCGGTCCCGTCCTCGACCACTTCCAGCGTCCGGCGCGCCGGCATGCTGCCGGGGTTGTGGAGCGTGACGGTGGCGCGGACCTGGTTGCCCTCGACCGTCCCCTTCTCCGGCACCGGAACCCAGTCCTTGGAGGGGTAGAGCTGTGTATCGAGTTCGAACGACTCGATCCGGGGTTTGGCGAGGTTCAGGTCGATCCGGAAGGCGTGAGCTATGTTCTCGCCATCCTTCGCGATACCGGTGATCTGGTTGTTGTCGTTGATGTCGGTGGCCTCTGTCAACTTCAGACCCGTGGCCGACACCAAACTGTTCAGGTCGACGCCGACGCCGTTCGCATACATCGCGGCGACAAATCCCCGATCGGAGCCGTACATCTTTCCGACGCCGATGCCCGCGTTGTTGATCGCGTTCATCATGCCGCCGTAATTGGTCGTCATCGGCTTGGCCGTGCCGCTCGCCTCCCAGAGCAGCGGGACATGACCCCCGCTTTCATCCACCCCGTAGCCGGCAACCTGTCCTACGTCATTGATGTCGAACGCGACCGTACTGTCTCCTTTGAAGTCCAGGCGGTCGCGTTGGGCGTTTACGGGTTCTCCGGGGATTTTGATGCGGAAGGCGCGGTACTCTCGGACTTTCGGGTCGGGGTGCATGTCGGCGCCACCGACGACCAGACCAGAATTATTCAGTGAATAAACCTCGATGTACTGGCCCTTGAAGGAGCCGAGTTTCAGTACGGAACCGTCGGCGTCTCGTATCCAATCGACTCCTACGATCTGTCCCTTGTCGTTGATGGCCCTCGGTAGATGCAGGTTGTTGAAGCGGGTCGCCTTACCGTCTCTGAAGACGAAGGTCCGCGAATTCTCGTTTTGCGCCTCATAGGTGCCGACCACGGTTCCGTCCTCGTTGACGTCCCTGGCGGCACTGTAGGTGGCGTCGCCGAGGCTCGCGTGAATATCGACGAGACCCGCCCCGGAGAACAGCACGGCTCCGTTTTTGGCCTCCATCGGCGCCGTGCCGCGGTTGATCGCCGCAGCGATCTGCCCCTTGTTGTTGATACCTCCGACCACGCCCTGGTACGTATCCAGGCTGCCGAGATCGGTGAACTTGGGGCTGGAAACCGTCGCCCTCTCCGAAGGCGGCTCCGGCCCGGATGCGGCGATGGCGGAGATAGGCGGGGCGAGAGCGCCGGCCACCGTGGCGACCAGCGACAACGTTACCCATCGTGAGAAGGTGCGCCTGACGAGTGACTTCAAGAGGAAGTCTCCTGACCGTAGGCCGTGCGTCGGGCACGGCATGAGAATGGGGGATGTCGAGTAGAGGCGGGTCCTGAGATCGGGGCCCTCGGCCGCACGCCCGACCCTCGCCGGCACCGGCACGCGCGGTCCGGAGGTCAGGGGTCTCTGAGCGCGGGCACAGGTCTCCACGAGGCTTGGGCCAACAGCCTTCACTGAATCGGTGACCAGGGTTGCCCATTGCCCTTATGGGTGACTCAAGCTCCCTTGTGGGGAGCTTGTCGCCGGCTGTGGGCCCGTCGCGGATCACCCGATGTCCGCGACAGACTCATGAGTGGAACCGGCAGAGCTGGATGCGGGCGTCCGGACGGCCGGGGACACGAAGATCGGCACGCTGTCGGCGGCGTGCGGCGCCTCCCCGCGGTGGCAGGCCGGCAGATTCCCCGACCGTTCCCGCCTCCCGGCCCTCTCCCGTGGCGAGCGCGCTCCCCAACCGGCACCCCAGGCATCGACCTGGGGTTTCTTCATTCCCGCCCACCGCGGGGCGGTCGTAACACCGCGGAAACACCTCATTGACCTTCCCACACATACGGGTGTAAATACAGATGAAACAACACTGAAACGGCGGTGAACCAACAGCATGTACGCGGAGGAGCGGCAGCAGGAGATCCTGCGCCGGGCCCGGTCCGTCGGACGGGTGGACGTGGTGACCCTGGCGGAGGAGTTCGCCGTCACCACCGAGACCATCCGCCGCGACCTGACCGCGCTGGAGCGCTCGGGGGTGCTGCGGCGCGTGCACGGCGGGGCCATCCCGGTCGAGCGGCTCGGGTTCGAGCCCGAGCTCGCCACCCGCGACGCGGTGATGACCGCGGAGAAGGAGCGGATCGCCAAGGCCGCGCTCGCCGAACTCCCCGAGGACGGCGCGATCATCATCGACGCCGGTTCGACCACCGGCAGGCTCGCGCAGGTCCTGCCGGTCGACCGGGAGCTCACCGTCGTCGTGAACTCCCCGCCGCTCGCGACGCTGCTGGCCACCCGAGCCAACCTGACGGTGCTGATGCTGGGCGGCCGGGTCCGCGGCCGGACGCTGGCCACCGTCGACGACTGGGCCCTGCGCCCCCTGGCGGACCTGCACGTGGATGTGGCGTTCATGGCCGCCAACGGGGTCTCGGTCGCCAAGGGGCTGACGACGCCGGACCCGGCCGAGGCGGCCATCAAACGGGCGATGATCGGCGCGGCGCAGCGCAGCGTGCTGCTCGCCGACCACACCAAGTTCGCCGACACCTACCTGTCGCGCTTCGCCTCGGTCCGGGAGATCGACGTCGTGGTCAGCGACACGGGACTCGACGCGGAGGTCGCCGCCGAGCTCGCCGCGGCCGGACCCGAGGTGGTGCGCGCGTGATCGTCACGCTGACCCTCAACCCCAGCCTGGACCGCACGATAGAGATCGGCTCGCTGGCCCGCGGCGCCGTCATCCGCGCCGGCGCCGCCCACCTGGACCCCGGGGGCAAGGGGGTGAACGTCTCCCGGGCGCTGCTGGCCAACCGGGTCCGCTCCTGCGCGGTCGTCCCCTTCGGCGGGGACGAGGGGCGGCAGCTGGTGAGCCTGCTCGCCGCGGAGGGCATCGACATGATCACTGTCCCGGTCGCCGGGCCGACCCGCTCCAACGTCGCCCTGGCCGAGCCGGACGGCACCGTTACCAAGATCAATGAGCCGGGCACGGCGCTGTCGCCGGCCGAGCTCGACACCGTGGCCGAGGCCGTGCTCGGCGCCGCCAGCTCGGCGGACTGGGTGGTCGCCTCGGGCAGCCTCCCGCCCGAGGTGCCCGCCGACGTCTACGCCCGCCTGTGCCGGCGCTTCAGCGGCGCCGGGATCAACGTCGCGGTGGACACCAGCGGGCCCGCGCTCGTCTCGGCCGTGGCCGCCTCCCCCGCGCTCGTCAAGCCGAACCGGGAAGAGCTGGGCGAGGCGACGGGGATGACCATCACGTCGCTCGGCGACGCGATCGAGGCCGCGCGGGTCCTGCGGGAACGCGGCGCGCGCACCGTCCTGGCCAGCCTGGGCGCGGACGGCGCGGTCCTCCTCCAGGACGACCGGGTCTGGTACGGCGAGTGCCCGGCGGCCGAGCCGCGCAGCACCGTCGGCGCCGGCGACGCCATGCTCGCCGGGTTCCTCGCCGCCGGCGCCCGCGGGGAGGCCGCGCTCGTCGAGGCCCTGGCCTGGGCGACCGCCGCGGTGGGGCTCCCGGGGAGCCGGATGCCCTCGCCCGGCGACATACGGCGCGACGACGTCCGCGTCACCCGAGCCGATCCCGCTCTGCCGCTGCGGTCCGGGGGCTGACAGCGGCGCGGACCCACCCCCCGGGCCGGCGGTGCCGCCGGCCACCCCGGAAGGAGCAGCTCCCCATGACCACCGACTACACTCCGGCCGTCACAGGCACAGGTGTACGAGCGAGCATCCAGCGCTTCGGCGGGTACCTCGCCGGGATGATCATGCCCAACATCGGCGCGTTCATCGCGTGGGGTCTGATCACCGCGCTGTTCATCCCCACCGGCTGGCTGCCGAACAAGGACTTCGCCCTCCTGGTCGAGCCCATCATCAAGACGCTGCTGCCCATCCTGATCGGCTACACCGGCGGGCGCATGGTCCACGGCCAGCGGGGCGCGGTGGTCGGCGCCGTCGCCACCATGGGCGTCGTCGTCGGGGCGGACGTCCCGATGTTCCTCGGCGCGATGATCGTCGGCCCCCTCGCGGCGTTCGTCCTGAAGCTCGTCGACGGCTTCACCGCCGAGCGGACCAAGGCGGGCTTCGAGATGCTGGTGGACAACTTCACCGCCGGCATCGTCGGCGGCGCGATGGCCCTGGCCGGTGTCCGGGTCATCGGCCCGGTCGTCGAGACGGTCACCGACGTGGCGGGCGACGCGGTCGGCTGGCTGGTCGGCAACAACCTGCTGCCGCTGGCCTCGATCCTGATCGAGCCCGCCAAGGTGCTGTTCCTCAACAACGCCATCAACCACGGCGTGCTCGGCCCGCTGGGCGTGGCCCAGGCGGTGCAGGACGGCAAGTCGATCCTGTTCATGCTGGAGTCGAACCCCGGCCCCGGACTCGGGCTGCTCCTCGCCTACATGTTCTTCGGCCCCCGGCTGCTGCGGCCCAGCACGCCCGCCGCGGTCATCATCCACTTCTTCGGCGGCATCCACGAGATCTACTTCCCGTACGTGCTGATGAAGCCCCGGCTGATCCTCGCGGTGATCGCCGGTGGCGCGACGGGGATCCTCGTCTTCATCATGACCGGCGCCGGGCTCGTGGCCACGCCGTCGCCCGGCAGCATCTTCGCCTACCTCGCGGTGACCCCCAGGGGCGGGTGGGTCGGCGTGCTCGCCGGGATCCTCGCCGCCACCGTCGTCTCCTTCGTCGTCGCCTCGGCGCTGCTGGGCTTCGGCCGGGGCGGCAAGGACGAGGGCGAGGAGCCTCCCGGAGAGACCTCCGGGGAGACCCCGGAGGAGACCCCCGGGAGAACCTCGGAGGAGACCCCGGAGGAGACCTCCGGGGAGACCCGCACGGAATCCGGCACCACTCCCGTCGCCAAGGAGGCGTGACCCATGGCCAGCATCGAGAGCAAGGACATCCGCAAGATCGTCGTGGCCTGCGACGCCGGCATGGGCAGCAGCGTCATGCTGGCCACCCAGCTGCGCAGGCAGCTGAAGGACCAGAAGGTCGAGGTGGAGCACACGCCGGTCAACGCGATCCCGGCCGACGCCGACGTGGTGCTCTGCCACGCCGGCCTGGCGGGCCGGGCCAGGGCCACCGCCCCGGACACCGTGCTGATCCCCTTCCGGGTCTTCATCGGCGACCCGGCGGTGACCAGGCTGATCAGCGCGATCAAGAGCGGCGGGACCGTCGGTGCCTGAGGCGGCGCCGCTCCCCCTCGACCCGCGCGCCGTGCGCCTGACCGCCTCGGCCAGGGACCGGGACGACGCGATCCGCCAGTGCGGGCAGGCCCTGCTCGCCGTCGGGGCCGTGGAGAGCTCCTACATCGACACCATGCTGGAGCGGGAGTGCTCGATCTCCACGTACGTCGGCGAGGGCGTCGCCATCCCGCACGGCACCCTCGCCGCCAAGGACGCCGTCCGGCACGACGCCATCAGCGTGGTGCGCTTCCCGGACGGCGTCGACTGGGACGGCGAGCGGGTGACCGTGGGCATCGGCATCGCGGCCCGCGGGAACGGCCACGTGCGGCTGCTCGCCGAGCTCGCCCAGATCCTGATGGACCCCGACCGGGCCCGGGCCCTCCGTGAGGCGACGGACGTCGCCGAGGTGGTCCGGCTGCTGCAACCGAACGAAGAGGACGGAACACTGTGAAGGTCGCCCGTTTCCACGCCCCCGGCGACATCCGGATCGAGGAGGCCCCGGAGCCCGTCGCCGGACCGGGCGAGGTCAAGATCCGCGTACGGAACTGCTCGACCTGCGGCACCGACGCGAAGATCTACAAGCACGGCCACCACCACATCAGGCCGCCCCGCGTGATGGGGCACGAGATCGCCGGCGAGGTGGTCGAGGCGGCCGGCGCCGAGGGGTGGGCCCCGGGCGACCGGGTGCAGGTGATCGCGGCGATCCCCTGCGGGGCGTGCGGGGAGTGCCGCAGGGGCAGGATGACGGTCTGCCCGAACCAGGAGTCGATGGGCTACCACTACGACGGCGGCTTCGCCGAGTACATGGTGGTCCCTGCCAAGGTCCTGGCGGTGGACGGCCTCAACCGCGTCCCGGACGGGGTCGGCTTCGCCGAGGCGTCGGTCGCCGAGCCGCTGGCCTGCGTGCTCAACGGCCAGGAGCTGGCGCGCGTCGGCGACGGGGACGACGTGGTGGTCATGGGGTCGGGCCCGATCGGCTGCCTGCACGTGCGGCTGGCCCGCTCGCGGGGCGCCGCGCGGGTCTTCCTGGTCGACGTCAACGCCGGGCGGCTGGAGATGGCGGCCGGGCTGGTCCGCCCCGACGCGGCCGTGCACGGCGAGGACGTCGTCGAGCAGGTGCTCAAGCTCACCGACGGCCGGGGCGCCGACGTGGTCGTCACCGCCGCGGCCTCGGGCGCCGCCCAGGAGCAGGCGCTGCGGATGGCGGCCCGGCAGGGGCGGATCAGCTTCTTCGGCGGCCTGCCCAAGGACAACCCCGTCATCCGGTGCGACTCCAACCTGGTGCACTACCGGGAGCTGACCATCGTCGGCGCCAACGGCTCCAGCCCCGCGCACAACGCCCGGGCGCTGCGGCTCATCGCCGACGGCGCGGTGCCCGTCTCCGACCTGATCACCCACCGGCTGCCGCTCTCGCAGGTCCTGGAGGGGATCGGCATCGTCAGCAGGGGCGAGGCCATCAAGGTGACCGTCGAGCCCTGACCCCGGGCCCGGCGAGCGGCCCGGACGCCCGTACGACCCCGAACAGCCCGTACGACTCCCCGAACGCGCAGAAGGAGAACCGGAGATGCCGGAAAGGACAGTGGTCATCGCCTCGAGTACGGGCCTCCACGCCCGGCCCGCGAAGATCTTCGTGCAGGCCGCGGCCAGGCAGGGGACACCCGTCCGCATCCGCGTCGGCGACGGCAAGCCCGTACCGGCCACCAGCATGCTCGCCGTGCTGGCGCTGGGCGCGACGCGGGGCACCGCGGTCACGCTCGACGCGGACGGGCCGGGTGCCGACGAGGCCCTCGACTCCCTCGCCGAACTGCTCGCCCGCGACCTGGACGCCGAAGAGGCGGCCCATGACTGAGACGCTGCGGGGCCTGGGCGTCAGCCCGGGCCGCGCCGCCGGGCGGGTCCGCCGGATGGCCGGCCCGCCGGCGCTGCCCGCCCCCGTCCCGGTCGCCGACGCCGACCGGGAGGTCGGCCGGGCGTTGCGCGCGCTGGAGACCACCGCGGCGGACCTCGCGGCGCGGGCGGAGAAGGCGCCCGACGCCACGGCCAGGGCGATCCTGGAGGCGCAGTCCTTCATCGCCGACGACCCCGGCCTGCGTGAGACCGTCGAGGCGAACGTCAGGTCCGGGTCGGACGCGGCGCACGCCGTCGACGCCGCCTGCGCCCACCACCGGCGGGCGCTGGAGGCCGCGGGCGGCTACATCGCCGAGCGCGCCGCCGACCTCGACGACATCCGCAACCGGGCCGTGGCGGCCGTGCTGGGCCTGCCCGTGCCGGGGGTGCCCGAACCCGGGCACCCGTTCGTCCTGGTGGCCGAGGATCTCTCCCCGGCCGACACGGTCAACCTCGACCCCGGCTCCGTCCTCGCCCTCGTCACCGAGAAGGGCGGGCCGACCAGCCACACCGCGATCCTCGCCCGCGCCCGCGGCCTGCCCGCCGTGGTCGCCTGCCGCGGGGTGTCCGAGGTCGAGGAGGGGACGTGGGTGGCGGTCGACGGCGCCCGGGGCGTGGTGGAGACCGGCATCGGGGAGGAGGAGGCCGCCGAGATCCGGCGGCGGGCCGACGCCGGACGCCGCCGGGTGGCCACCGGCCGCGGCCCCGGCCGGACCTCCGACGGCCACCCGGTCAAGCTGCTGCTCAACATCGGCTCCGCCGCCGACCTGCGGCCGCCGCCGGGCGCCGCGGAGATCGACGCCGAGGGGGTGGGGTTGTTCCGCACCGAGTTCCTGTTCCTGGACCGGCGCGAGGCGCCCGGGTACGAGGAGCAGGTCGCCGCGTACGAGGCGGTCTTCCGGGCCGCCCCCGGCGGTCACGTGGTGATCCGCACCCTCGACGCGGGAACGGACAAGCCGCTGCCGTTCCTCGGGCTGCCCGGCGAGGCCAACCCCGCCCTGGGCGTGCGGGGACTGCGGGTCTCCCGGCTCAGGCCGCAGGTGCTCGACACCCAGCTCGACGCCATCGCCGAGGCCGCCCGGACGAGCGGGACCGAACCGTGGGTGATGGCGCCCATGGTGACCACGGTGAGCGAGGCGGCCGGCTTCGCCGGGCGGGCCCGCGCCCGGGGCATCGCGCGGGTCGGCGCGATGGTGGAGGTCCCCGCCGCCGCGCTGCGCGCCGCGCGGCTCCTGGAGGAGCTCGACTTCCTCAGCATCGGCACCAACGACCTCAGCCAGTACACGTTCGCCTCCGACCGGCAGCACGGCGAGCTCGCCGACCTGCTCGACCCCTGGCAGCCGGCGCTGCTCCGGCTCGTCGCGGACTGCGCGGCGGCCGGTCGGGCGGCGGGCAAACCCGTCGGCGTGTGCGGGGAGGCCGCGGCCGACCCGCTGCTGGCGGGCGTCCTGGCCGGCCTGGGCGTCACCAGCCTGTCGATGTCGGCCTCGTGCGTCGCCCCGGTCCGGGAGAGCCTGGCCGCCCTCTCCCTGAAGCGGTGCCGCGAGAACGCCCGGCTGGCGCTGGGCGCCGACGACCCGGCGCGGGCCAGAGACATGATCGCCTCAGGCCGTTGACCACCCCGCGCATGCCGGAGACATGATCGCCTCAGCCCGATCCGTCTCCGGCCGCGCGGGAGTCCCCGGCCCGGTCCGGCCCGCCCCGGCCGGACCGCCTCCCCTCCCCCTCCGGCCGCGGGCACCCCGTGTCCCGGCGGGGCGAGAGCGTCATGCGTCCTTTCCAGAGGCGACATCTCGGCGTAACACTGAGGCATGTCCTCCCCCTCCTCCCCGGCCGTCCGGTCACCGGCGCTGCGCGGCCGCGACGCGGAGCTGGCCGCGCTGCTGCGACTACTCGACGCCGCCCGCGACGGATCGGGGGGTGCGGTGATCCTGCGGGGAGCCAGGGGGACGGGCAGGAGCGCGATGCTCCGCGCGGCGGCGGACCGCGCGGACGGTTTCGTCCTGCTCGGGACGCGCGGCACGGAGTCGGAGTCGCGGCTGCCGTACGCGGGGTTGCACGGGCTGCTCCGCCCGGTCGCGGACCGGCTGGACGCGCTGCCCCCGGCGCAGGCCGCGGTGCTGGCGGAGGCGCTGGAGCTGGGCACGTCGGACGGCGGGCTGGCACTGCCCGCGGCGGTGCTCAACCTGCTCGCGGCGGCCGGCCGGCCGGTGCTGGCCTGCGTCGACGACGTCCACCACCTCGACGCGCGCAGCCGCGACGTGCTCTTCTTCGTGGCCCGGCGGCTGTCCGGGGAGCCGGTCGCACTGCTGTTCGGGGCCGACGACGCGCCGTCCGGCACCGGTGACGGCGCTGACGCCCCCGACGACATACCGGTGCTCGATCTGGGGGCCCTTCCCGAGGGGGCGGCCCGGCAGCTGGCCGACGACCTGGCTCCGGAGCTGGCCGAGGACGTGCGGGCGTCGCTCCTGGACATCGCGCACGGCAACCCGCTGGCCATCGTCGAGCTGATCGGGTCGCTGACCCCCGAGCAGATGTCCGGCGCCGCCGCCCCACCGGAGACCCCGCCGCGCGACGGGCGGCTCTGGCGGGCCCACGCCGCCCGGCTGGCGGGCCTGCCGGGCGGTACCGCGGACGCGCTCCTGCTGCTCGCCGCCGACCCGGATCTGGACACGGCCGCCCTGCTGCGGGTCACCGGACGGGGCTGCGCGCTCACCGCGCTCGAACCGGCCGAGCGGGCGGGTGTGATCGTCCGCACCGCCGGCGACCGCTACGGCTTCCGGGAACCGGCGATGCGGTCGGTGGTCTACGCCGGAGCCTCCCCGGCCCGGCGGCGGGCGGCGCACCGGCTGCTCGCGAACCTGCCGGACCACGACCGGCTGCGGCGGGCGTGGCACCGGGCCGCCGCGCTGGACGGCCCCGGCGAGGAGCTGGCCGACGAGCTGGCCGCCG
>NZ_BAAAVI010000096.1:0-26543 GCF_039534445.1 Streptosporangium fragile
TGCGCCCGGCGCCGTGGCCCGCGCGAGCGCGCCGGTGGCCGTACCCGCGCAGCGGGAGGCCGCCGGGCCCGCGGCCCGGGTGGCGGTGGCCGCCAAGCCGCCGGTGCGCAAGCTGGCCAGGGACCTGGGAGTCGATCTGACCGCCCTCACCGGGACCGGCCCGCACGGTTCCATCACCCGGGACGACGTCCACGCGGCGGTCGCCGCCGCGACCGCCGCCCCGGCCGGACCGCAGGCGTGGGACGTCTCGCGGGACGAGGAGCGGATCCCGGTCAAGGGGGTACGCAAGGCGACCGCGCAGGCGATGGTGGCCTCCGCGTTCACCGCGCCGCACGTCACCGAGTTCCTCCAGGTGGACGTGACCGGGACCGTGGAGGCGGTCCGGCGGCTGCGGGCGATGCCGGACTTCGCCGAGGTCAAGGTCTCGCCGCTGCTCCTGGTCGCCAAGGCGGTGCTGGTCGCCGCCCGCCGGTACCCGATGGTCAACTCCACCTGGGACGAGGCCCGCCAGGAGATCGTGGTCAAGCACCGGGTCAACCTGGGCATCGCCGCCGCCACCCCGCGCGGCCTGCTCGTCCCCAACATCAAGGACGCCCAGTCGCTCTCCCTTCCGGACCTGGCCAGGGCGCTCGGCGCCCTCGCAGAGGCCGCCAGGGCCGGTCGCACCCAGCCCGCCGACATGGCCCGGGGCACGATCACGATCACCAACGTGGGAGTCTTCGGGGTGGACGCGGGCACCCCCATCCTCAACCCCGGCGAGTCGGCCATCCTGGCCTTCGGTCAGATCCGGGACCTGCCCTGGGTGGTGGACGGGCAGGTCGTGCCCCGCAAGGTGTGCACCCTCGCCCTGTCGTTCGACCACCGGATCGTGGACGGCGAGCTCGGCTCGCTCTTCCTCCGCGACGTCGGCGCCATGCTGGAGGATCCGCTCCGCATGCTCGCCTGGAACTGAGCCCGGGGAGCCGCGTCCCGGACCCGCCCTGTACGCGACCGGGACCGGCCCACCACCGGCGTCATCGCGAGCCCGTCCCCGCCGGGGGCGGGCTCGCCGCCGTCACGGCGCCTCGGCTGCGTCTCCGTGGCGTCTCGGCCGCACCTCCGTGGCGTCTCGGCCACGGGTCACGTCTCTGCGGCGCCTCCGTGGCGCTTCCCCATGTCTCCCCGGCGCCTCTTCGAGGGTGCTCCTCCATGCCTCGCCGTGGGCAACCCTCCACGCCTTGTCATGGCACACTCCACGCCGTGCAATGGCGCTTCCCACGCCATGCCATGCGCACTCCACGTCCTGCCGTGGCGCCTCCCACGCCTTCCACGGCGCCTCTCCGCGCTCCTTCGTGTCACCCCTCACGACAGCACCGTGGCGCCCTGTGGCGTCCTCCGTAGCTGCGGTACCGCTCGCGGGAGCCGCGCACCAAGGCCGATCCGGGGGCTTCCGTGATATGTCCCGGTCCATTCGGCCGTATTTGCTGACTGAGCTTGTCAATTAATGTGACGTGAAACTTCACAAGGCCCGATAGGGGCTTCCGGGCGACTCCATGTGCGCTAATCGTCCTTACTCGGGTGTCAATTCCCCAACCTTTCCTTGGTCTTCTGTTTATGGTGTTTTATGGAACGTATCCTCAGCTCGGAGGGGGTGCAGGGGTGTGGTCGACGAAGGAGGGGAAGATTTTACCTGTGTCATGTTTGCCGCCTCTTCGGAATAACGGGTTAAAGCCTGCATAAGGATGACCGTTTTGAGTGATTTGCACCCTTCTCAGTGCTACTGTCGGTATTGGTAAGTGCACGAGAGCTCGCAAACGCGGGACCTCAGCAAGGGGGGAACCATGACTTTCACCAAGATCTTCCCGACCGACTGGGGCTGGGGCGGCTGGGGCGGCTGGCGGCGAGGCTGTGGCTGGCGTCGCTGCGGCTGCGGCTGGCGCCGGAGGTGGTGGTGGTAGCACCGCCCAACGAGAGCCGACGGGTCAACCGTCGGCTCTCGTTCTCTGAATCCCTCCCGTCGAGAGGAGCGGGGGCCGGGGCGCACCCGCCTCCCACGGCACCGACGGTCTCCATCCGCCGGACCTTCCGGGAGTTCTGGCCCTACACCCGCGGCGTCCGCCGGTTCCTCGTCATCGGCGTCGTGCTGGCGATCGTGGCGGCCGTCTGCGAGGTCGTGGCGATCGCGCTGTTCGGCTTCATCACCGACGAGGTCCTCAGCCGCCAGGACCTGGGGGCGTTCTGGACGCCCGCGGCCGCCTGGCTGGGGCTCACGGTCGTGGCGGGCCTGGCCACCTTCGCCGGCTCCTACGCCACGGCGGTGGGCGGGGAACGCTTCCTGCTGAGGCTGCGGGACATGGTCTTCGACCACCTTCAGACCCTCACCCCCGACTTCTTCGACAACCGCCGCCTGGGCGACCTGATGGCCAGGCTCACCGACGACATCGAGGCCATCGAGGAACTGGTCGGCTCGGGCCTGGTCAAGCTCTTCACGACGGTCGCCAGCGTGATCTTCTTCGCCGGAGCCGCCTTCTACATCCGGTGGGACCTCGCGCTGGTCACGTTCACGCTGATCCCGGCGTTCCTGCTGGTCTCCAAGGTCTTCGCGGCCAGGTTCAGGACCGCCTCCGCCCGCGAGCGGTCCAGCAACGGCACCATGAACAGCGTCATCGAGGAGAGCCTGTCCAACCAGTCCCTCGTCCAGGCGTACAACCGCCAGCGGACCGAGGCCGAGCGGCTGCACGCCGAGGGGCGGACCTGGATGCGGGCCAACCTCTCCCAGGCGTGGCTGGCCTCGCTGTACGGGCCGGTCGTCCAGGTCATCGAGACCGTCTGCCTCCTCGTCATCCTGGGGGTCGGCGCGTGGGAGATCGTCTCCGGCCGCCTCACCATCGGCGGACTGCTCGCCTTCGCGGCGTACCTCGCCTACCTCTACCCGGCGGTGCAGAACCTCGGGCAGATCGCGCTCACCGTCTCCGAGGCGGCGGCCGGCTCCGACCGCGTCATCGAGGTGCTGCGGGCCGAGCCCGCGGTGGCCGACCGCGAGGCGCCCACCCGGCCGGCGACGCGCAGCCGCGGCCGGATCGAGTTCCACGGGGTGGACTTCACCTATCCCAACCGGAGGAGGCCCACGCTCCGGAATCTTTCCTTCACCGTCGAACCGGGCGAGCTGATCGTGTGCACCGGCCCCAGCGGCGCGGGCAAGTCGACCATCGCCAAGCTGCTGCTGCGGTTCTACGACCCCACCGCCGGGCGCATCCTGCTGGACGGCCTCGACATCCGGGACCTGTCACGGGAGTCGCTACGGGACAACATCACCATCCTGCAGCAGGAGAACCTGCTGTTCTCCGGCACCGTCCGCGACAACATCGCCTACGGCCGCCCCGACGCGGACATGGACGACATCGTCCGGGCCGCCGTCCTGGCGGATGTGCACGACTTCGTCAACACGCTGCCGCGCAAGTACGACACGCCCATCGGGCAGCGTGGCCGCCTGATGTCGGGCGGGCAGCGCCAGCGCCTCGCCATCGCCCGGGCGATCCTGCGTGACGCGCCCGTGCTCGTCCTCGACGAGCCGATGACCGGTCTCGACGCGCTCACCGCGGCCCGGATCATGGAGCCGCTCAACCGGCTGATGGCCGGCCGCACGACCATCCTGATAACCCACGACCTGCGCTTCATCCCCGAGACGGCACGCCAGATCGTGCTCGAACCCGTCCGGGGCCGTGCCGGCCGGATAAGGGTCAAGCCCGCCGGACGCCGCGACACCGCACCGCGTCCGGCGTGAGACGGCGCCCGGAGCGAGGCCGGGTCTCATCCGGGGCCGGGGCCGGTGTGAGCCGACGTCCCGGTATCGAGTCCAGGCCCGGTATCGAGTCCAGGCCCGGCATCCGGGGTCCGGCATGGAGTCCGGGTCCGATGCCGGGTTCTGCCGTGCCTGGCCGTACGCTGGCCGGGCACTCCAACGAAGGGAAGACCATGTTCCGGCATGTCGTGCTGTTCACCTGGGCGCAGGAGGCCACCGAGGAGCAGCGGGCGAGGGTGGCGGAGGAGCTCGGCAAGCTGCCCGGCGTCATCGCGGAGATCCGCTCCTACACCATCGGCCCCGACGCGGGCGTCAACCCCGGCAACCACCAGTTCGCCGTGGTCGCCGACTTCGCCGACGTCGACGACTACCTCGTCTACCGCGACCACCCGGCCCACCAGGCGGTGATCGCCGAGCACGTCAAGCCGATCCTGGCCTCCCGGGCGGCCGTCCAGTTCGAGGTGGAGGACCGCGAGGCCTAGACGTCCGGAGGGCGGTTCTCGCGGTGCATCAGGCGGCCCTCGGAGGTGCTGCCGCGCCTGGGGGCCAGCACGACGCTCAGCACGATCCCCACCCCGCCGACGATCATGAAGATCAGGCCGATCACGTCGATGTGCACGTCCTCGCCGAGGACGTCGGGTTCGATGGCGAACCGGAGGATGGCGCCGAGCGTGAGAAAGAAGATGCTGACTCCGACACCCATCGGTTCCTCCGGCAGAGCTGGCGGCCAGGCAAAGGAAACGTACGGGATTGGTCATACCCGTTCGGGGGCGATAACACCGTCGAAGGCGACCTTGTCCGCCGCGGTGGGCCCGGAGGATCCCAGCCACACCGGGATGCCGAGGGCCTCCGCCACCGCCTCCGGCCAGTCGTCGACCCCGTCGGCGTAGCGCGGCCGCGCCGCCGCCAGCAGACCGGTCAGCCCGGCTTGCCGGTCGAGGTCTCCCGCCGGGCCCACCGGCAGCTCGCCGATGTCGTACGAGACGCACATCCGCGACACCGGCGCGTCCAGGTGGGTCAGCGCGAGCCCGTCGGCCCCGCCGGTCACCGCCAGCGCGTAGCGGTGGGCCACCGCGTCGAAGTGGCCGGTGCGGAAGGGGCCCTGCCACGGGCCGTCCCCGTTGTGCGCCTCGGGCAGTGCGAGGCCGGGGTCCTCGGTGACCAGCGGCCCGGGGCCGTGCCGTGGGGTGTAGGTCCGCAGCACGCCCAGCCGCACGGCGGCCGTCCCGTCCAGCAGCTCCAGCGCGTTGGCGAAGGTCGTCGTGCTCCAGGTGGTGTACGGGTGGAAGCCGTGCCACTCGTCGAGCAGCACGCCCTGAGCCCCCTCGAAGACGACCGGCCTCCGGCGCAGCAGCGCGGTCGTGAACGAGGAACCGACCAGGGTCACCCGCTCCGCGAACGCCCGGTAGGCCGCCGCGCAGTCCTCGACGGGCGGCCCGGTCACCCCCAGAGCCTCGCGGAGCGCGCGCAGCTTGCGGGTGAGCACGGCCGGGCTCTCGCAGTCGCCGGCGGTCGGCGCCAGTCCGGGGTGTCCCAGGGCGTAGGCCATGGTCTCGCCGATACCCATCCCACACGACCCGTGCCGGTCGTCGCCGCGCGCCAGTTCCCTGGCCCGTCCGGCCGCCACATGGTACGGCGTGGCGAGCAGCGCGTCCCGGTCGACGGTGAGCAGCCCCAACGGGTCGGGGACGCCCAGCCGGGCCAGGTGGGCGGCCTCCCCGGCCAGGGAGAGCGGGTCCACGATCATGAACCTGGACAGGTGGGTCGGCACGCCCCGGAACGTGCCCGACCCGAACTGGGCGAACGTGTGGTGCCGCCCGTCGGGCAGGACGACGTTGTGCGCCGCCTGCCCGCCCCCGTTGAACCGGACGACGGCCTGGACCCGCTCGCGCGAGCAGAGCCAGTCGACGACGGTGCCCTTCCCCGCGTCGCCGTATCCGAGGTCCGCCACGATCACGTGCTCACGCATGCGACCACCTGTTCACCGTCGCCTCCTCATCCCTGGAGCCGGACCACGCCGCTGTCGCCGCCGAGGTCGAGGCCGTCGGACACCACGAGCGTGCCCCGGTCGAGCCTGGCCAGGGCCTTGCCCACGGCGGCCCCGGCGTCCGAGCCGAGCTCGTCGAGGTCGTCCAACCCCGCGCGCAGGTCGATGGCGTCCTCACCGAGGCCGACGGTGAGCGCGATGGTCTCGCAGACCGCGTCCAGGTCGTCGAGCTCCAGCACGTTCTGGCCGAGCAGCTTGCGCCAGGCGGCCAGCACCTCGCCGTCCCCGGCGTGGCTCGCCCCGGCGGGGAGGATGTAGTAGACGTCGTACATCCGGGTCAGCTCGGCGACGATCTCCTTGGTCGGCACGTCCCGCCGGAGCCGGTCGCCGACGACCCACTCCACCTCGCGGCGGCTGACCCGCGGGTAGGGAAGCTCGTCGCCGATGATGAACAGGTAGCCCCGGCGGCCCCGCTTCTCGAAGCAGTCGATCGAGGTGTGCCGGGCCATGAAGTACATCGCCAGCTCGTACGACTCGGTCTTCTGGCCGCCGCCTCCGCCCTCCAGCAGGATCTTGCCCAGGTGCTCGTCCATCCGGTTGTCGGACTCGTACTGGCCGATCTGGAGCGGGGCCCGGTCGCAGGTGGCGTCGCCGATCGCGCCGAAGAGGATCTGCGGGTCGGTGGCGTAGCCCTTGCGCAGCAGCAGCCCGAGCAGGTCGGGCAGCTTGGTCTGCAGCGTGCGGGGCACCCCGCCCATCGAGCCGGTCACGTCGAACAGCACGGCGATGGCGAGGGAGGCGGGATGCTCGGCCGAGTCGCGGCTCTCGCGGACCGTCACGCCGCGCGGGTCGAGGTCGGCGTGCACGGTACGGGCGCCGCTGTCGCTGTAGGCGAAGGCGCTGGAGCCGCTGGCCCTGCGGTAGCTCGCGGCGGCGGCGTAGACGTCGGTGGACCAGATTCCGCTTCCCATGGGGTCTCCTCGGGTGGGGGTGGGGCTTTTTCGCAGGTCACAGATGCAGGGGCCGGTATTTTCGCGGCCCGTACAGGTCGTCGAGCAGCTCGTCCAGCTCGGCGAGGAGCCGCCACGCGTCATCCGGCGGGCCGAGCAGGCTGCCCCGGACGAAGTGGCGGATCGGGCCGGGTACGCGCTCGCCCATCAGGGCGGCCACGCACCGGGTGGCGAGGCGGATGTCGGTGGCCGGGGTCGCGGGCTTCCTGGCCAGGACCTCCGGCGGGTAGTCGTCGCGGTGCCTGGCCACCAGGGCGGTGATCGGGGTGCCGGCCGGGACCGACTGGCTCCAGTCGACGAGCACCAGGCCGTGGTCGATCGGGTGGACGAGCACATGGTGGCCGAAGACCGCGCCGTGCACGACCCCCACCCGGTGGGCCACGCCGATCGCCACGAGCAGCCGGCGCCAGATCCACGCCGCGTCTCTGGGGTCGAGCACCGGCCGCCGCCGCGAGATCTCCGCCAGGCTCAGGAACCCGTCCGGCACCCGGCTGATCACGTTGGCCTGCCGCTCCACCCCGGCCGATCGGTGCCGGAACGACTCCACCAGCCGGGGCACGTACGGCAGCAGCAGCGGGTCGCCGTCCCGCGCGATCGTGGTGAGCGCGTCGGCCTCGCGGCGCATGAGGTCGTTGTCCGCGTGGCTGCGCGGGATCTTCAGCAGCGTGTCGGCGCCGCTCTCGTAGAGCACGGCCGACGCGCCGCGCCGGAAGACGCCCCCGACCCGGTAGGTCCCCCGCCTGGTGGTGATCACCGTCTCGGGGGCCCGGCCGCTCCCGGAGGCCCGGCCGTTTCCGGGATCCCGGCCGTTCTCCGGGGCCCGGCCGCGGGCCGCCCAGAGCGTCGCCAGCCGCGCGAACGCCGCCGCGGCCTCCGCACCCGGCGCGAGGTCGGGGTGGAGCAGTCGCGCCAGCCTCCGGTACGCCCGCTGCGGGCAGTCGCCCCCGAACAGGTCCTCGGGTGTGCGGGCGGCGGTCACCAGGGCGATCGCCTCGGTGGTGGTCATCTGATCTCCTCCTCTCTCGCGGGTCTCAGCAGCGCCGGGTGGAGCAGCCGGGCGTCGCCGGCCCGGTAGAGCTTGGCCCGGGGGCCGCCCCGGGCCCCGCCCGTCTCGGTGGTCTCCCCGGTGCTCTCCACGAACCCGGGGACCGACAGGACCTTGCGGTGGAAGTTGCCGGCGTGCAGCGGCACGCCCCAGACCGCCTCGTAGACCGAGCGCAGCTCGGAGATGGTGAACGTCTCACCCACGAACGCGGTCGCCAGCGGGGTGTACTCCAGCTTGTCGCGCGCCCGCTCCAGGCCCTCGGTGAGGATGCGCGCGTGGTCGAAGGCCAGTTCGGGCAGGCGCTCGACCCGGTGCCAGGCGGCGTCCGCCGCGTCCGTGCCCGCCCGGGGGGCGGGCAGGTCGGGGGCGAAGGCCAGGTAGGAGACCGACACGACCCGCATGCGCGGATCCCGGCCGGGCGTGCCGTAGCTCGCGAGCTGCTCGATGTGGACCCGGCCGGGCATCCCGGTCTCCTCGGCGAGCTCGCGCGCCGCGGCCTCCGGCAGGTCCTCGTCGGGCCGGATGAACCCTCCGGGCAGCGCCCACCGCCCCGCGTGGGGCTGCTCGCCCCGCCGGACGAGCAGCACGTGCAGGGCGCCCCCGCGAATGGTCAGCGCCACCACGTCGACGGTCACCGCGACCGCCGGATACGCCCGTGGGTCGTAGCCCGCCAGGAACTCGGATTCATCCATCGCATGTCCTTCTCAAATTGAGACAAACTCAGTATGAGAATAACTTGGGACGGCGTCAACCCGTTTGATGGTGTTCGCCGCGTGTGGCGACCTTCTGTGAAACGGGAGAGGGGCGGTCCCGGGAGAACGGGACCGCCCCTCGCACGCCTGCCGCGGGAGCAGGTGGCCGGTGGTGGGGGAGGGTCAGAAGGCCGCTTCGGGCAGGTCCATCAGGTCCAGGCCGGTCGCGTCGAGCGTGCGGCGCTCGGCGGCGATGCGGGGCAGGACCGTCTGGGCGAAGAACGAGGCGGCGGCGACCTTGCCGGTGTAGAAGGCCGTGTCGGCCGAGCGCTGCGCGGCGTCGGCGGAGCCCAGCGCGGTCAGGGCGACCTCGGCCTGGCGCAGCAGCAGCCAGCCGATCACCACGTCGCCCAGGGCGAGCAGGAACCGGGTGGTGTTCAGGCCGACCTTGTAGACCTCCCGCGGCGACTCCAGGGAGCCGAGCGCCCAGCCCGCCATGGTGTCGGCCATGGCCTTGACCTCGTCGGCGGCCTCGCCGAGGAGCTTGCGCTCCTCCTTGAGGCGGCCGTTTCCGGCCTCGGAGGCCGCGAAGGCCTTGACGTCCCCGTACAGCGAGCCGAGGGCGGCGCCCTGGTTGCGCAGGACCTTGCGGAAGAACAGGTCCAGGCCCTGGATCGCGGTGGTGCCCTCGTAGAGGGAGTCGATCTTGGCGTCCCTGATGTACTGCTCGATCGGGTAGTCCTGCAGGTAACCGGAGCCGCCCAGGGTCTGCAGCGAGCGGGCCAGCATCTCGTAGGAGCGCTCGGAGCCGACGCCCTTGACCAGCGGGAGCAGCAGGTCGTTCATCGCCTCGGCGTGCTCGTTCCGCCCACCCTCGAACTGGGCGATCTGCACGTCGTCCTGGTAGGTGGCCGTCAGCAGGACCAGCGCCCGCATCCCCTCGGCGTACGCCTTCTGGAGCATCAGCTCGCGGCGCACGTCCGGGTGGCGGGTGATGGTCACGCGCGGGGCCGCCTTGTCGGCCATCTGGGTCAGGTCGGCGCCCTGCACGCGGGCCTTGGCGTACTCCAGGGCGTTCAGGTAGCCGGTGGAGAGCGTGGCGATCGCCTTGGTGCCGACCATCATCCGGGCATGCTCAATGATCATGAACATCTGCCTGATGCCCTCGTGCACGTCGCCGACCAGCGTGCCCACGGCGGGATGCTTCTCGCCGAAGGTGAGCTCGCAGGTCGTGGAGACCTTCAGGCCCATCTTCTTCTCGACGTTGGTCACGTAGACGCCGTTGCGCTCACCGAGCTCGCCGGTCGCGAGGTCCACGTGGTACTTGGGGACCAGGAACATCGACAGGCCCTTGGTGCCGACACCGTGTCCCTCGGGGCGGGCGAGCACGAGGTGGAAGATGTTGTCGGTCAGGTCGTGCTCGGCGCTGGTGATGAAGCGCTTGACGCCTTCGATGTGCCAGGTGCCGTCGGGCTGCCGGAGGGCCCTGGCGCGGCCGGCGCCCACGTCGGATCCGGCGTCCGGCTCGGTGAGCACCATGGTGGCGCCCCACTGGTGCTCGACGGCCAGCTCGGCGAAGCGCTTCTGGTCCTCGGTGCCGATCGTGTGCAGCACGAGGGCGAAGGCCGGTCCGCTGGAGTACATCCAGACGGCGGGGTTGGCGCCGAGGACGAGCTCGGCCAGCGCCCAGTGCACGCTGCTGGGCAGGCCGGGGCCGCCCAGCTCGGCGGGCAGGCCGAGGTTGGTCCAGCCGGCGTCGCGGTAGGCGGCGAAGGACTTCTTGAAGCCCGCCGGCATCGTCACCGCCCCGGTGGCGGAGTCGAAGACCGGCGGCGTGCGGTCGCCCTCCTCGAAGGAGTCGGCGATGACGCCCGTGGCCAGGCGGTTGACCTCGTCCAGAACGCTGCGCACGACGTCCTCGTCGATGTCGGCGAAGAGGCCCGTGCCGAGGATGTCCCGGCGCCCGAAGACCTCGAAGAGGTTGAACTCCAGGTCGCGGAGGTTGCTCTTGTAGTGGCCCATGGGGGTCTTCTCCTTGAAACCGGGGACCGCGGTCGTCTGTACTCACCAGTAACGTTACCGGTAATGCTACCCGCGGGTAACCCATAAAAAAACGTCCCGATGGGACGTTTGTCATACGTCGCCGGGGCAGTCATGGGTGCCATGACGCTTCCCGAATTACGCCCGGCAGAGCTCCCCGACCCGAAGCCGCTGCGGAAGGTGATCGGGCCCGGGGTCATCGCGGCGGGGGTGGGCCTGGCGTCGGGGGAGTTCGTCATCTGGCCCTACATCTCCGCCAACGTCGGCCTCGTATTCCTGTGGGCCGCCGTGGTGGGCGTGGTCGCCCAGTACTTCCTCAACATGGAGATCGAGCGCTACACCCTGGCCACCGGGGAGACCGCGCTGACCGGGTTCAGCCGCCTGGGACGGCACTGGGGCCTGGCCTTCGCCGCCATGGCGGTGCTCGCCAACATCTGGCCCGGCTGGGCCACCAGCTCAGCCACCGTCCTCACCTACGCCGTGGGCGGAGACGTCACCGTCATCGCGGTCGTCGAACTGCTCCTGATCGCGGTCGCGCTCACCCTCTCCCCGGTCGTCTACCGGACTATGGAGGCCACCCAGTTCCTCAAGGTCGGCGCGGTGCTGGTCTTCCTGGTGATCGCGCTCTTCCTGGCCATCACCGGCGACGCCTACCGGGGACTGGGGGAGGCGGTCACCCACGCCGGGCAGGTCCCCGCCCAGCTCGGCGCGGCGCTGGTGCTGGGCGCGATGGCCTTCGCCGGGGCCGGCGGCGGCCAGAACCTGGTGCAGAGCAACTGGATCAGGGACAAGAACATGGGCATGGGCGAGCGGATCCCGCGCCTGGTCTCCCCGATCACCGGAGAGGACCAGGCGGTCCCGGCGACCGGCTTCGCCTTCACCGCCGACGAGGCCAACCTCGCGCGCTGGCGCGGCTGGTGGCGGGTGGCCAACATCGAGCAGCTCGTCTCGTTCGTGGCCATCACGATCGTCACGATCTCCCTGATGTCGATGCTGGCCTACTCCACGGTCTTCGGCGCCGGCACCGCGAGCGACGTCACCTTCCTGCGGACCGAGGGTGAGGTGCTCAACCAGCGGTTGTCGTGGTTCGGCACCTTCTTCTGGGCCGTCGGGGCGCTGTCCCTCTTCGCCGCCAGCATGGGCATCTGCGACTACGTCGCCAGGATGGTCGCCGACGTGGTCAAGACCGTCTACCTTCCCGCCAGCACACGGTGGACCGAGAGCCGTGTCTACAGCCTGGTCGTCTGGTTCATCGTGCTGTTCGGCATCGCGATGCTCACCATCGGGTTCGACCAGCCGATCACGCTCCTGGTCATCTCCGCGAGCGTCGGAGGGATCATGATGTTCCTCTACTCCGCGCTGCTCGCCGTGCTCAACCGGCGGTTGCTGCCCGAGGCCATCCGCATCCGCGGGTACCGGCTGGTGATCGTGCTGCTGACCTTCGCGTTCTTCGGCTACTTCTCGGTGCTGACGCTGATCGACCAGTTCGGAAAGCTCTTCTAGGCTTCTGTCGTGGACGAACGGGCTGTTGTCGTGGACGAGCAGTGGCGGGCCGACCTGGCGCTGTGGAGGATCCCTGAGGAAATCGCCGCAGGGGCGCCCGCCGATCCGTGGGGGCACTCGCCGGCGCGGTTCGCCGAGCGGACCGACCGGGCCCTCGCCGAGCCCGAGGGGCCGACCCTGGCGCGGATCGCCGAGGCGCTCCCGCCCGGCGGGAGCGTGCTGGACGTGGGCGCCGGCACCGGGGCGGCCTCCCTGCCGCTCGCCGCCGACCTGGGGGAGCTGGTGGCGGTCGACGTCTCCGACGCCATGCTGGCCGAGCTGGCCTCGCGTGCGGAGCGGCTGGGCGTGCCCACCCGGATCATCCGGGGCCGCTGGCCCGACGTCGCGGCCGAGACCCCGGAGGCGGACGTCGCCGTCTCCGCCCACGTCGTCTACAACGTGCCCGACCTGGCGGGGTTCCTCACCGAGCTGACGCGCCACGCCCGCCGCAGGGTCGTCCTGGAGCTCACCGGGTGCCATCCGATGAGCTGGCTCAACCCGCTCTGGCAGCACTTCCACGGCGTCACCCGTCCGCGCCGTCCCACGGCCCACGACGTGATCGACATCGCCGCGAAGCTGGGCTACGACGTCCACCACGAGTCGCGTCCGGCCCCGCTGACCCGCTTCACCGAGCTGGAGGACCTCGCCGAGAGCGCCTGCCGCAGGCTCTGCCTGGGGCGTGACCGGGCCGACGACGTCATCGCGGCCGTGATCGAGCTGGACATGTGGCCGGTCCCGCGCGACCGCTGGTTCACACTCTGGTGGGAATCACGGTGAGCTTTGCTACGCTCCTCGAGTAGAACGCCCATAAGGGATGTTCCCGGACGAGACGCGCCGTACCCGGCATGCAAAGACGACGCTCCTGGAGAGGAGACGTCATGGCCTGGGTCATCATCGTCGTCGCCGGTCTTTTCGAGGTCGCGATGGCCTACTCGCTCAAGATGAGCGACGGATTCTCCGCGCCGCTGCCGAGCGTCGGGTTCGCGGTCTTCGCGGTACTCAGCTTCGGCCTGCTCGCGCTCGGCCTGAGGAGCCTGGAGGTCGGCACGGCCTACGCCGTCTGGACGGGCATCGGCGCCGTCGGCACCGCCACGCTCGGCATCCTCGTCCTCGGTGAGGACGCGTCGTTCCTCAAGATCGCATCGATCCTGCTCATCGTGGCCGGTGTCGTCGGCCTCAACCTCGCCGGCGGGCACTGAGCATCCGGCGGCGGCCACCGGCCGCGCGGAGACGACGGGCCCCGGCGGCCGCCGCCGGAGGATGCCGCTGAAGGACAGCGGTCGCGGCCGACCGGATGCACGGAAACCGGCTTGACGGTTTAGGGGGTGTCGCGATTGGCTGTGCACATGATTGACGTGCACTTCGTGACATTCGACTGCGCCCGGCCGTACGAACTGGCGACCTTCTGGCGCGACGCCACCGGCGGGGAGCTTCACCCGGAGACACAGAAAGACCATGACGAGGTCCTTCTCCAGGGCCGGGTGAACCTGCTGTTCATCAAGGTCCCCGAGGGGAAGTCGACCAAGAACCGGGTGCACCTCGACGTCACCGGCACCGGGGGCACCACCCGGGACCAGGAGGTCGAGCGGCTGCTCGGGCTCGGCGCCACCGTCTTCGAGGACCGTCGCAAACCCAACGGCGGCGGCTGGGTCACCATGCTCGACCCCGAGGGCAACGAGTTCTGCGTCTGCCGCGCCGAGTACGAGAGGGCCTGACGGGCTCCGGAGAGCCGCGGGAGGGGCCGGCGACACCCCCGGGCGCCGGCCCCGAACCCCGGTCGCCGGGGGTCAGCGGCCGTGGGGCAGGGACCGCTGGCCCCGTCCCCGGAAGGTGAGCGCCATGAGCGCCGTGATCAGGTAGATCAGGACACCGCCCTGGAGCGAGTCCAGCGCCGCGCCGAACACCCCCTCGCCGTCGAGGATGAGCTGAACCGGATACATGAGCGTGGCGGCGCCGAGGGCGGGATAGAGCGAGAAACGCCAGGGGTGGCGCAGCGCCCACAGGCGGGCCTGCCGGGTCACCCGGTCCCCGGTCTCGGGCCGGCGGATCGCGCCGATCGCCGAGATGAGGGCGAACAGGCCGATGCCGAGCGACATCGGCCCGGTCAGGCTCGCCTCCCCGGCGATGATGGCCATCACGAAGCTGGCGGCCGACGCGGCGGCGCCGGTGATCGCGGCGGTCTTCCAGGGGGCCCCGCGCAGTGCCGCTCCGGCGAGGGACATCTCGTCACGTCGAGTCAGTTCGTTCATGCCATCAGGCTGCCCGCGGCGCCCCCCTGCCCGCATCGGGGGGCAACCCTGGTCGTTCCCTGAGCCCCGGCGGCGGCCCGCCCCGGGGACGACCGGCGTCCCCGTCGCGCCGGGCCCGGACGGTCAGCGGTCCACGCCGAGTTGGCCGATCATCCAACGGCACCAGGCGATGCGGTGCCTCTCGTAGCTGATCCCGCACCACAGGGCCGCGTAGCTGCCGAAAGCCTGGCTGCCGTGGGCGGGCACCTCCGGCAGGGCGTCCCGTTCCTTCTCGTAGGCCGACAGCCGTCGTTCGTGCGCCGCCAGCTCCTCACGGAAGAGCCGGACGAGCTCGGCCGGGTCGGCGACCCACGAGGCGTAGGTCTTGAGCACCATCTCGTCGCGCTCCGGGCGCGACTGGGGCGGCTCGACCACCCACCTGCGCAGCGCGGCCAGCCCTTCCGCGGTGGGAGAGTAGATCTTCTTGCCCTGCGGCCCCGGCCCCGGGACCTGCTCGAAGCTGGCCAGCCCCGCCGCCACCAGGCGCTGCAGCTCAGGGTGGATCTGGCTGTGCCCGGCCGTCCAGAAGTAGCCCATGGGGCGGTTCATGGCGGCGGCCAGGTCGTATCCCGACCTCGGGCGACGGGCCAGCACCGCGAGGATGGCGTATCCGAGTGTCGAGGTCATCGAGGCCAGCCTTTCAGACGGCCTGCTCGCCGTGGGGGATGGCCATCTATGTCAACTCTGACATAATCGACAGAAAATCGGAGATGCGGCATATCGCCCTGCTTCCCGATTTCGGCCCGGCTACTGGCAATCCGCGGGGGCACGGCCAGCAGCCAGGCCATGGCACCACCCCCGGCGTCCCCTTCGGTCAGGGCCGCCGGGGGCCACCGGCCCGTACCGGCCCGGCTGGAACCGGCCGGCACCGGGCCGTCAGGCGAAGGATCAGGGGGAGAGCGCCGGGGAGTCCGCGGAAGAGGACGGGGAGACGGGCACCAGGTCCACCAGGTTGTCGTGGTAGACGGCGCCCCGGCCCATGTCGGCGTCGCGCCCGTCGACCACCGCGTTCACCGTCGCGCCTCCCGGGCTGAGCTTGCCCCAGTGCCCCTTGGCGGACGCCACCACGCCGGGCCGGACCTTCTCGCTGATCTCGACCACGGCCTCGAACCCGCCGTTGCCGTTGAACACCCGGGCCCGCTGCCCGTCACCCAGGCCCCGGCGCGCCGCGTCCTCGGGGTTCACCAGGACCCGGGGGCCCTTCGAGCGCCGCAGCAACTCGGGGTTGTTGCCGAAAGTGGTGTTGAGGAACGTGTGCGAGGCCGGGGTGATCAACGAGAGCGGGTACGGGCCCGGGGCGGCCGAGGCGGTGTGCGGGGGCACGTAGGCGGGTCCGGAGCCGAACTCCAGCCGTCCCGAGGGCGTCGGGAAGCCTTCGGTGAACGGCACGAAAGGCTGCGGCACGTTGAGCCGGACCCAGCCCTCCTTGCGCAACCGGTCGAGCGTGACACCCTCCAGCGACGGGTGGCCCGAGGAGAGCAACTGCTCGGCCAGCTCCAGGTCGGAGTCGTACAGCGACGGCTCGGTGAGCCCCATGCGCGCGGCCAGGCGGCGGAACGTCTCGGTGGTCGGCAGGCACTCGCCCGGCGGCTCGACCGCCGGCTCGTTCCACATCAGGTACATGTGCCCGTAGCCCGCGTGCAGGTCGGCGTGCTCGATCTGCATGGTCGCCGGGAGCACGATGTCGGCGTAGTCCACGGTGTCGGTCGGGAACTGTTCCACCACCACCGTGAACAGGTCCTCGCGCAGCAGGCGCTCCCGGATGCGGTTCTGGTCGGAGGTGGAGGCCATCGGGTTGGCCCCGTACACCCACAGGCACTTCACCGACTCGTCCAGCTCGTCGGCGAGCCGGGTCATGGTGAGCGTGCGGACCGGGCGGGCGAGCAGGTCGTCGCGGGTGTCGATGTCCAGGTGGATGTGGCCGCTGGTGGAGTAGGCGATGCCGCCCCCCGGATGGCGCCAGTCACCGGTCACGCCGGGAATGGCGGCGATCGTGCGCATCGCGGTGCCGCCGCCCGCGTGCCGCTGGATGCCCATGGTGGCCCGGATGCCGGTGGGCCGGGTGTGCGCCAGCCGCACCCCCAGGGCCCGGATGCCGGCCACGGGCAACCCGGTGATCTCCGCCACGCGCTCCGGCGGGTAACGCAGGATCTCCTCGCGGAAGTCCGCCCAGCCGCTGGTGCGGTTCGCCAGGTAGTCGCGGTCCTCGGCGCCCTCGGCGAGCACGACGTTCATCAACCCGAGCGCCAGGGCCGCGTCGGTGCCCGGCCGGATCGGCAGGTGCTCGTCGGCCTGCTCGGCGGTGCGGGTGCGGATCGGGTCGATCGCCACCACGTACGCCCCGGCCGCGCGGGCCTCCTGGATGAACTTCCACAGATGGTGGCCGCTGGTCAGCGTGTTCGTGCCCCAGAGCAGGATCAGCTTCGACAGGGCGAACGTCTCCGGGTCCATGCCGCCGGGTGTGCCGTTGACCTGCCGCAGCCCGGTGTTGCCGGCCACCGAGCAGATGTTCAGGTGGTGCCTGGAGGCCCCGAGGACGTTCCAGAACCGGCGCCCGGCCACCCCCTCGGCGCCCTGCAGGTATCCGAGCGTGCCCGTGCCCAGATACGGCCAGATGGCTTCGCCGCCGTGCTCCTCGACGATGCCGCGCAGCCGCGCGGCGGTCTCGTCCAGGGCCTCGTCCCAGCTGATGCGCTCGAACCGGCCGGAGCCCTTGGGGCCGACCCGCCGCATGGGGTGCAGAATGCGGTCGGCGGCCTTGGCGTGCTCCAGGTAGCGGTTGACCTTCACGCAGAGTGCGCCGCGGGTGTAGGGGTGGTCCGGGTTCCCGCGCATCGTGACGGCCTCGCCGTCCCGTACGGTCACCACCCAGGAGCATGTGTCCGGGCAGTCCAGCGGGCAGGCCCCAAGCACGCGCAATTCGCCTGACGACATGTCCCCGACTGTATCCGCGGGCCGGGAGGACGGAACACGCGCTCCGCCTCCCGCGCCGCCGTCACCCGTGGACGCCCGCCACCGGGGGTGGTCCGTCCACGGGTGGATCCGCCGCGTGCGGGCTCCCGGCGGGATTCGTCACCGGGAGCGGCGCGCTCAGCGGGAGACGCCGGTGTGGCTGTGGCCCGGGTCCTGGCCGTGGTCGTGCGCCAGGCCGCCCCCTCCGCTTCCAGGCTGGACGGTGCCCGGGGCGGCGCCGCCTCCGGGCAGGGTGCGGGCGTAGGCGTAGACGAACGCGGCCGTCGCGATCGCGCCGGTGTTCACCCCCAGAGCCCGGTCGTTGACGTTGGCGATGGTGTCGCACCGCTGGTGGTAGCACTTGTCGTAGGCGACCCCCGCCTCGCCGCCGAACGCCGCCGCCTCCTCCTCGGTCTTGATCCCTTCGGCGCCGGTGAACAGTCCACCTGCGGGGATGCCCGCCTGGATGAAGGGCCCGTAGTCGGAGCGGCCGGTGAAGTCGGTGCCCTTGTACGGCAGGTCCAGCGCGGTGAAGTACGACTCGAAGAGCTTCTCGATCCGGTCCGAGCCGGGAGGGCCCGCCGGGGCGCCGACCCGGTCGGAGTCGTCGCCGTCGTAGATCCCGAAGATGTGGTTCGGTGAGGCGATCATGTCGAAGTTCAGGTACAGCTTGATCTTCGCCCGCTCCGCCGCGGGAAGCGTGGACACGTAATGCTGCGACCCGAGCAGGCCCAGCTCCTCGGCGCCCCAGAAGGCGAAGCGGAGCCTGTTGCGCGTCGGGAGGACGCTCGCCCCGAGCGCCGTCTCCAGCACGCCCGCGGTGCCGGACCCGTTGTCGTTGATGCCGGGGCCGTCGGTGACGCTGTCGAGGTGGGCGCCGAGCATGACCACCCGCTCCGGGTCGCCCCAGCGGCTCTCGGCGAGCACGTTGCGCGTCCTGCGGTGCGGGTCGCTCTCGGTCTTCGTGGTGAGCGTCGCCGTCGTCCCCGCGGCCGCCAGTTCCTCCCCGACGGCGAACGTGGTGCCGACGACCGGGATGTCCACGGTGGGGGCGCCGAGCGTGCCGTTCAGCAGGACCCTCCGGTCGTCGGGGCCCTCGCCCGCCTGCCCCTCGTTGAAGAGGATCACCCCGGCGGCACCGGCCGCCTGGGCCAGCTCGGCCTTGACCTGGAAGCTGCAGGTGCCGCGCTGGATGAGCGCGATGTTGCCCCGGGTGAACCCGGCGAAGTCGCTCGCCTCGCAGCCGGAGGTGGAGCTCGGCGCCGGGCTCGGCGGCAGGGCCAGGTCCACCCCCTGCACCGGGGCCGTGACGTCCCCCGAACCGGAGTACGTCATGGTCCGGAAGTCCTTGCCGCGCTCGTACGTCCTGGCGGCCGGCGCGACCCGTTCGAGCACGGGCGGGTCGACGTCGCGGAAGAACGGGAACTCGAACTCCTGCAGGGTGACCCGGTAGCCGGCGGCGCGGAGCAGGCCCGCGACGTACGCGGCCGAGGCGTCGAAGCCGGGGGTGCCCGAAGCGCGGATGCCCCCGTGGTCGTCGGCGATGCGCTGCAGCCGCAGCAGGTGTCGCCTGACGGCCGGGACCTTGATCGACTTCCGGAACGCCTCGGCGCCCGCCCACGGCACCGGGCTCGCACCCGGCGGGAGGGCGGCCTCTCCGGCGCTCCCTCCGGCGAAGGGCCCGGTGAAGGATCCGGTGAAGAACCCGCCGGAGGGCTCGGGGGCCGGTGCCGCGCCGGCGGGACCGGCGCAGACGGCGGGAACCATCGCCGAGACCGCGGCGATGGCGGCCAGCAGCCCTCTGGAGGCACGTGCGCGCAATGCGGGACTCCTCTGTCACGAAATCTGTCACGAAACGGACCCGACGCCGCTCCCGCGGTCACGGCCGGACGCGGCCGAGCAGGAGGGCTCTGGAGCCGCGGACGGAGGCCGGCGGGCGGCGAGCGGGCGACGGGACATGCCGCGCTCAGACTTCCAGGCCGAGACCCCCGGATCCAGCATCACCGCAGCTCGGAGGGTCAATTCTCCATCTCGGACAGGTACGCTATGTTCGCCTGATCCCCCTCCTCGGAGCTGGGGCTGCCGGCGAACCAGGCGTCGAGAATCTCCGCCAGCAGCGGCGCCGACGTCAGCCGCAGGCTGATCGCCAGCACGTTGGCGTCGTTCCACCGCCGGGCGCCGGCCGCGGTCGCCGCGTCCACGCACAGCGCCGCCCGCACCCCGGGCACCTTGTTCGCCGCGATCGAGGCGCCTGTCCCGGTCCAGCAGCACACCACCGCCTGGTCCGCGGCCCCCGAGGCCACGTCCTCGGCGGCCCGGGAACAGCACCACGCCCAGTCGGCGCGCTCGTCGGTCACGGCGCCGTGCGGTATCACGGTGTGACCGCGTTTTTCGATTTCAGACGCCAGGATGGGAGCCACACCGTCGAGACTGTCAGAGGCTATTGAGATGCGCATGACTCCGATTGTGAAGACTGGAAGAGAAGATCGGTGACTCACCTGTAATGCGGAACGTGCAGAATCGCAGGCGGTGACGGAAATCAGCGACCGCGACAAGCTCGCGCCCGTCGACGGCACGCGGCCCTCGACGGACGACGACTCCGCCGTGCTCGTCGTCGAGCCGCTGCTCCCGCAGCGCATCCGACGCCCCTCCGACCTGCTGCGCTTCCTGGCCACCCTGCTCGGCCTGGCGGCCGTGATCCTGCTCGCCCTCGTCGCGCAGAAGACCCTCAACGGGCTCGAAAGCGACGTCGCCGAGGGGACGAGCAGAGCGCCGTTCCTGCTCAGCGGCCTCGTCGGGGTGCTGAGCGCCGCGGCCATGCTGGGCGTCCCCGCGGCCTTCGCCATCGAGCGGGTGCTCCGCCGCGACGGCCTCCGGGTGGCCGAGGGCCTGTTCGCGGCCATCACCGCGATGATCCTCTCCTTCGTGCTGGGCGAGTGGATCGTCCACGCCGGCCCGGAGGAACTGCGGCTACTGCTCACCGGCGGCCGGTCCGGCGTCGAGCCGGTCAACACGCTGCTCACCCCGGTCATCGCCTACGTCACCGCGGTGCGGATATCCCGCAGCCCCACCTGGCGGGCGGCCCTGTGGAGCGCGGTCGCGCTCAACGCGGTCGCGCTGTTCGCGGCGACGGCCGCCACCGTCCTCGGCATCGTCGTCTCCATCCTGGTCGGCCTGGCCGTCGGCTACGCCACCCTGTACGGCGTGGGCAGCCCGAACACCCGCCCGCCGGGCAGCGCGGTCGTCGAGGCCCTGCGCAAGCTGGGCTTCGCCCCGGTCAAGGCCCGCAGGCTCGACGACCACCAGAGCAGCCGCCGCTACGCCGTCGGTCTCAAGGACGGCAGCCGTCTCGACGTCACGGTCCTCGACCGCGACCGCCAGGTCGCCGGGCTGCTCTACCGCCTCTGGCGGCGCATCCGCCTCAACTCCGAGACCCGCCGCAAGGCCATCCGCTCGCTCCGCGCCGAGCTGGAGCGCGAGGCCCTGATGGCGTACGCCGCGCACGCCGCCGGCGCGAGCACCCCGCGGTTGCTGGCCACCAGCGAGATCGGCAGCGAGGCCGCGCTGCTCGCGTACGAGCACACCCCCACCCGCGCCCTCGACGACATCCCCGACGACGAGATCGACGACAACCTGCTCGCCCAGATCTGGGAGCAGGTCCTGCTCCTGCAGGTCCAGCGGCTCGCCCACCGGCGGCTGACCGGCGACAGCATCCACGTCGACGGCGAGGGCCGGATCGTCCTGACCGACGCCCGCAGCGGTGAGATCGCCGCCGGTGACCTGCTGCTCCGCCTCGACGTCGCCCAGCTGCTCACCTACCTGGGCCTGCGGGTCGGCGCCCGGCGCTCGGTCGACGCCGCCGCGGCCGTGGCCGGGGTCAACGTGCTGGCCGACGCGCTCCCGCTGCTCCAGCGGATCGCGATGACCCGCGAGACCAGGGCGGCGCTCAACAGGAACAAGGAACTGCTGACCGAGATCCGCGAGCGGATCGTCGAGCTCAAGCCCAAGGTCGAGGCCGAGGAGGTGCGCCTGGAGCGCTTCCGCCCGCGGACCCTGATCACGATCATCGCCACCGCGTTCGCCGCCTACTTCGTGGTCTACTACCTGACGCAGATCAACCTCAACATGATCACGTCGGCCAAGTGGGGCTGGACCGGGGTGGCGCTGGCCGCCGCGATGCTGAGCTACGTGGCCGCCGCACTCATGCTGATGGGGTTCGTCCCGGAGCCGCTGCCGCTGAGCCGGACCGTGCTCGTGCAGTTCGCCGGGTCGTTCGTCAAGCTCGTCGCCCCCGCGGCGGTGAGCGGCGTCGCCGTCAACACCCGTTACCTGCAGAAACGCGGCATCCCGCCGGGGCAGGCGGTGGCCAGTGTGGGCGCATCCCAGCTCATCGGCCTGGCCTTCCATCTCGGCCTGCTCCTGCTGTTCGCCTACATCACCGGCTCCGACACGGCCCCCTCGTTCAACCCGTCGCGCACGCTCGTCATCACGGTGCTGGCCGTGGCGGTGCTGGTCCTCGTCATCGTGGGCGTGCCACGCCTGCGGCGCATGGTCACCGCACGGATCCGCGCGCTGTTCTCCGGGGTCATCCCCCGCCTGCTCGACGTGCTCCAGTCGCCCCGGAAGATCATCGAGGGGTTCGGCGGCACCCTGCTGCTGACCATCTCCTTCGTGCTCTGCCTCGACGCCTCGATCCGCGCCTTCGGCGGCTCGCTGGACTTCGCCGCGGTCGCGCTGGTCTTCCTCGCGGGCAACGCCGTCGGCTCGGCCGCCCCCACCCCCGGCGGCCTCGGCGCCGTCGAGGTGGCCCTGACGGCCGGTCTTGTCCTCGCGGGCCTGGACCGCGATATCGCGGCCCCGGCCGTGCTGCTGTTCCGGCTGCTCACCTTCTGGTTGCCGGTCCTGCCCGGCTGGGCCTCGTTCACCTACCTGCAGCGGCAGCAGGCCCTGTAGCCTTCCGCCTCCGCGGTGGGCGGCCGCCGGTCCTCCGGGAGAAGGCCCGGCGGCCGCCCGTCCCGCGCCGCGCGGGTCACGCTTCGCTGGACTGGGCCCAAATGTTGATCCCCGCCTCGACCGCGTCCTTGTCGATCTCCGCCAGTTCCTCGGCGGTGAACGACAGGTTCTCCACCGCCGAGAGGCTGTTCTCCAGCTGCCGGACGCTGCTCGCGCCGATCAGCACCGAGGTGACGCGCCGGTCGCGCAGCGCCCACGCCAGCGCCATCTGCGCCAGCGACTGGCCGCGCCGCCCGGCGATCCCGTTGAGGACGCGGACGTGCCGCATCGCCTCCTCGGTCAGCATGTCCGGCGTGAGGAACCGCCCCAGTGAGGCCCGCGACCCCTCGGGGACGCCGTTCAGGTAGCGGTCGGTCAGCATGCCCTGCGCCAGCGGGGAGAACGCGATGCAGCCCACGCCCTCGTCCTCCAGCACGTCGAGCAACCCGCCCTCGATCCACCGGTTCAGCATCGAGTACGACGGCTGGTGGATCAGGAGCGGCGTGCCCATGTCCCGCAGGATCCGGGCCGCCTCCGCGGTGTGCTCGGGCGAGTAGGACGAGATGCCCGCGTACAGCGCCTTGCCGGAGCGGACCGCCTGGTCCAGCGCGCCCATCGTCTCCTCCAGCGGCGTCTCCGGGTCGAACCGGTGGCTGTAGAAGATGTCGACGTAGTCGAGCCCCATCCGCTTGAGCGACTGGTCCAGGCTCGACAGCAGGTACTTGCGCGAGCCCCACTCGCCGTACGGGCCGGGCCACATGTCGTACCCGGCCTTGGTGGAGATGACCAGCTCGTCGCGGTACGGCGCGAAGTCCTCACGCATGTGCCGCCCGAAGTTGGTCTCCGCCGAGCCGTACGGCGGGCCGTAGTTGTTGGCCAGGTCGAAGTGGGTCACCCCGAGGTCGAAGGCCCTCCTGAGGATGTCCCGCTGGATCTCGAAGGGCTTGTCGTCGCCGAAGTTGTGCCAGAGCCCCAGCGAGACGGCGGGCAGCCTGAGCCCGCTCTTGCCCACCCTGTTGTACGGCTGGCGCCCGTCGTAGCGGTCTTCGTCCGCGATGTAGGTCATCGGTTCACCTTCGCCGTGTCGAGGATCCAGGAGAGGGTGAAGGCCTCCTCGCGCCAGGAGTCGTACCTGCCACTGCGGCCGCCGTGTCCGGCGCCCATCTCCGTCTTCAGGAGGAACGGCCCGCCGCCGGCGACATCGCGGAGCTTCGCGATCCACTTGGCGGGCTCGTGGTAGAGGACGCGGGTGTCGTTGAGGCTGGTGATCGCCAAGATCGGTGGGTAGATCCGGTCGTCCACGTTCTCGTACGGGGTGTACGACTTCATGTACTCGTACACCTCGGGGTTGTGCAGCGGGTCACCCCATTCGTCCCATTCGATCACCGTCAGCGGCAGCGACGGGTCGAGGATCGTGTTCAACGCGTCCACGAACGGCACTTCGGCGACCACGCCCGCGAAGGCCTCGGGCGCGATGTTGGCGACCGCGCCCATGAGCAGCCCACCGGCCGACCCGCCCCGGGCGATGATCGCGCTGGACCAGCCCTCCGACTTCAGGTGCTCGGCGGCGGCGACGAAGTCCGTGAAGGTGTTCTTCTTCTTCTGGAACTTGCCGTCCTCGTACCACCGGCGGCCCATCTCGCCGCCGCCCCTGATGTGCGCGACCGCGAAGACGAACCCCCGGTCGAGCAGGCTGAGCCGCGCGACGGAGAAGGAGGGATCGATCGAGACCTCATAGCTGCCGTAGCCGTACAGGACCGTGGGCGCCGGCCGCTCCGTGTCCTTCCTGACCACGATCGAGATCGGGACGCGGGTCCCGTCGGAGGCGGTCGCCCATTCGCGGAACTGCTCGTAGTCGGCGGGGTCGTAGCCGCCGAGCACGACCTTCTGCTTCAGCAGGACCAGTTCGCGTGCCTGCAGGTCGTAGTCGTAGACCGACGGCGGAGTGATCATGCTGGTGTAGCCGAGCCGGAGCCGCTCGGTGACGAACTCCGGGTTCCCCGACGGGGCGACGTCGTAGATCGGCTCGGGGAAGGAGACCTCGTACGGTTCACCGTCGCGGGGCAGGATGCGGATGCCGGTCAGGCCGTCCCTGCGGAAGTGCACCACGGTGTGGCTCTCGAAGGCGTCGATGTCGAGCAGCCGGGTGTCCTCGCGGTGCTCGATCAGCGGCGTCCAGTCGCCGGGGGCGTCGAGTGGGGCGGTGGCCAGCTCGAAGTTCTCGGCGTTCCGGTTGTGCAGGATGAGGAAGTGATCACCTGCGTGGTCGATGCCGTACTCGACGCCGGTCTCTCGGGGACGGACGACGCGGAACTCGCCCGTGGGGTCGTCCGCCTCCAGGACCCGGACCTCGCTGGTGATCTTGCTCCCGGAGGAGAGGACCAGGAAACGCTCGCTGCGGCTGAGGCCGACGCCGACCCAGAACCGCTCGTCGGTCTCCTCGTGGACGAGCACGTCGTCCTCGGCCGGGGTGCCGATGGTGTGCCGGTGGACCTGGTGGGGCCTCCAGGCGTCGTCGACCGTGGTGTAGAAGAACGCGGTACCGTCGGCGGACCAGGCCCCGCCGTAGAAGATGCCCGGGATCTCGTCGGGGAGGGTCTCGCCGGTGGTGAGGTCCTTCACCTTGAGGGTGAAACGCTCGTCACCGGTGAAGTTGACCGAGTAGGCCAGCCTGGTACCGTCCGGACTCACCGAGCTGGTGCCGATGGCGAAGAAGTCGCTGTCACCGGCCAGCTCGTTGCCGTCGAGCAGGATCTCCTCGCCCGGCAGCGACTCCCCAGCCTTCAGCTCCGGCGGCGTCTCGCCCTGGGCCGCCACCCGGCACTGGATGCCGTACTGCTTGCCCTCTTCGGTGCGCGAGTAGTACCACCAGGCACCCTTGCGGGTGGGAACCGACAGGTCCGTCTCCAGGGTGCGGCTCTTGATCTCCTGGAAGAGCGTCTCCTGCAGCGGCTTGAGATGGGCGGTCGCCTCCTGGGTGTAGGCGTTCTCCGCCTCCAGGTAGGCGATCGTGTCGGGGTCGTCCTTGACCGTAAGCCACGCATAGTCGTCGACCACGGTGTCGCCGTGGTGGGTGCGCTCGCTGGGAACCTTCTTCGCCTTCGGCGGCGTCTGACTGCTCACCTCGCCGAGTCTATGTTTCCCGTCCCGGCTCGGCTCGTGCCGACCTCGGCGAACTTCCCGCACCGTAACCGGGTATCCGGCGCATGTCCCCCCATCCAGGCATCCGATGCGCGCTCGATCACATCCGGGTGTTCAGCACCCTCGAACGAGGAACACCGGGCGTTCACCCCCAGGCGGAACCGCCTGCCCGACATGGACCGCCTTTCCCACCCGGTCGCGGTCGTCGGCCTGCCGCCTCGGCCCCGCCCGGAACCGGTACGCCGGACGCGGGAAGCGCGGTGAAAGGTGGCATTGCCCCCATCCCTGGAAGACCTGGGGATCCACGCGCCGGGTACGGCTCCGCAAGCCCCGGCGGGTCACTCCGCGCACCTGGGGATTCATCGGCCGGGGGTGTCACGGACTGGGGAGCTCCACGGACTGGGGAGCTTCATCGCTGGAGGGCTTCATCGGCTGGAGGGCTTCATCGGCTGGAGGGCTTCATCGCCCACACGGCGACCCGCGTTGGGGCCGCCGCGATCTGCGTGGATTCCGCCCATATCTCACAGACCTACTCGGTGTTCCGCCACACCGACCGGAAGAACCGGCCTGACCGGGAAACCTGCTCCCGCACGCCGTGCGGCTTCGCTGAGCACGCCGATGCCAACGCGGCCCGCGGCATCGCCGCACGCGGTCACGTGGTGTGGCGGGGCCGGGCGGCGAGTCACGTCGCCGGCGACGTGCCCTGAAACGTCGAAACCCGCCGACGGTGAGGAGCTGCAAGCTCGGCCGTTCCTCGGCTGCTCCTCGGCTGTTCCTCGGCCGTTCACGGCCGAGAAGCTGATCGCATGCCCGCTCCGTGGACGCGTGAGGTTCAGCGTTACGTCCCGAGCGGTCTATGGGGACTGCTAATCTTTTGATGTCGGCGAGGTCCGGCGCAAACCACTCCAATCACTCCGGTGACTTCAGCATGGCTTGTGCCGTATCTGCCGATCATCCCCTGAAACCAACGGTTCCAGAGATCGGTTCGCAGGATCGCTCAAGGGCTGGTAAGTTTGAGGGGTTGCCCCGAAAGGGGGGACGCCGGAATTCGGCAGGCAAGCGAAATCGGGTCG
>NZ_BAAAVI010000097.1:0-25990 GCF_039534445.1 Streptosporangium fragile
CTCGCCCCCGCGGCCCCCGCCGGAATGCTGCCCCCACCCCGCGCCGACCCCGCCCCGCCCCGCGCCGTCGCCGTGCTCGGGGCCGCCGTGGAGACGGCCGCCGGCGCGGTGATGGAGCACCGGCTCGGCCTGGCCGGCGAGCCGTACCGGCAGGGGAAGGCGGGCCGCCGGATGCGCGCGGCCCGCGCGCTGACGGCGGGCGGCGGCCTGCTCGACGCGGTCGCCGGGCGGAACCGCGTGCTCACCGCGCTGTCCGGCCTCGCCCTGACCGCCGGTTCCCTGTTCACCCGCTTCGCCATCCTGGAGGCGGGCCGTGCCTCGGCCGCCGACCCCAAGTACACGGTGGTGCCCCAGCGGCGACGCCTGGAAGCCGGAAAACCCGCGTCGGTTCCCGCACCGGCCCGGTCGTGGCCGTAGCCGGCCGACCGGCCGGCTGCCGAGGGCCCTACCCGGCTCCGGTCTGCGCGCGGATCATCCGCGCGTACAGGCCGTGCCGGTCGTCCAGGAGGTCCAGCCGGGCGCCCTGCTGGGCGACCCGTCCCCCCTCCATGGCCACGACGGTGTCGAAGGACTCCAGCACGCCGAACCGGTGAGTGATCATCACGGTCGTCCGTCCCCGCCGTTCGGCGAGGACCGCCTCGACCACCTCGGACTCGGTGATCGGGTCGAGCGCGGACGTCGCCTCGTCGAGCACGAGCACGGGCGTGTCGGCCAGCAGGGCGCGGGCCAGGGCGATGCGCTGCCGCTCGCCGCCGGAGAACAGCGCCCCCCGCTCGCCCACCGGCGAGTCGTAGCCGCCGGGGAGCGCCGCGATCCGGTCGTGGATCCGGGTGATCCGGCAGACCCGCACCAGGTCGTCGGCCGTGGCGTCGGGGGCGGCGTACCGGAGGTTCTCGGCGACCGACCCCTGGAAGAGGAAGGGGTCCTGTACGGCGATGCAGATCCGGTCGGGCAGCGGCGCCCTGATCTCCGTCCCGTCGAGCAGGACCCTCCCCTCGGTCGGCGGGTGCAGCCCGGCGAGCAGGTGACCGAGGGTCGTCTTGCCGGACCCGCTCGGGCCGACGAGCAGTGTGGCGGACCCGGCCGGGATGTCGAGGTTCACACCGGACAGCGCGGGCCGGACCTCCTCGTCCGCCCCGGGGTAGCGGAAGCCGACCTCGCGGACGGTGAGCGCGCCGGGCCCGTGGGCCGGGATCCGCCGTGGTTCCCGCTCCGGTTCGGGCTCCGGCTCCGGCCGCAGGTCGAGATAGCCGAAGACCCGCTGGAAGGCGCCCAGGACGGAACGGAAGTCGGTGGAGATCTGCAGGATCCGCCCGAGGGGCTGGTAGGTCCTCGCCTGCAGCACGGTGAAGGCGGCGAGCGTGCCGGGGGTGATCCCGTCCGTCAACCCGGCCGCCACGAACACCAGGTAGGGGGTGAGCGTGAAGAAGACGTGGCCCGCGCTCAGCACCCACTGGGCCACCATCCCCGAGCGCACTTCCAGCCGGGCCAGCCGCTCGCTCTCCGCGGCGAACCGTACGGCCTCCTCGCCGCGCCTGCCGTGTACCCGGGCCAGGGTGGTGCCGCCGGGGGAGAGGCGCTCGGCGATGACGGAGGACAGCTCCGCCCGGCTGCGCTGGCCCGCGACCGACAGTCGCTCCAGCGCCCGTCCCGAGCGGGAGAACACCAGCAGGACGAGCGGGGCGAGCACCAGGGCGGCACCCGCCAGCGCCGGGGACAGGAGGAACATCGTGCCCGTCGCGACGACGAAGCTGACGACGCTCGACAGGATTTCGGGCAGGGTGTCCTTGACCGCGCGTTCGATCTGCACGGTGTCACCGGCCAGCCGCGCCTGGATCTCACCGCTCCGCTCGGTGGCGAAGAAGGAGAGCGGCATGCGCTGGACGCGGCCGAACATCTCCGTCCGCAACGCGTGTACCACCCGCTGCGCCACCCGGCCCGTCAGCCAGGTCTGCCAGAGGTCCAGGGCTCCCACCCCGCAGGCCAGTGCCGCCGCGGCTCCGGCGAGCAGGGCGAGCAGCGGCAGGTCGGGGCCGTCCGGGCCGAAAAGCGCGCGGTCGAAGACCGTCTGCGTCAGCAGCGGTACGGCGGCGTTCAGGACGGAGTAGACGATGATGATCAGGATGACGAGGCAGAGGGCGGATCTGTGCGGCGTGAACAGCCGTACGATCCTGCGCCGGGTCCCGGGAGCCGAAGAGCTCTCCGGATCGGAGGGGGAGCGATCGTGCACGGACGGACTGTTCCTTGTCTGGAGACGGGGTGGGGCTCCGCCCGCCCGGTCCCGGGCGGGCGGAGCCGTCACATCAGACGTCGCCGTTGGTGCAGCCGAAGTACTGCTGCGTCCTGCAGTTGGTCAGGCGCATCGCCTCGTTGCCGGCGGGCTCGCGCTCGGGAAGCGCCTGCAGGTCCTGGATGTTGAAGGACATGGTGTTCTCCTTGTGGTCGGGGAGCCGCCCTGTGCGGCCCCTTTGCCGTCACCGTCCCCCGGAGGGGGAGGTGAGTCCGAGGGCGTCGTCGAGCATCCACAGCCGGGGACGCCGGTGACGCAGCCGGAGGAGGAAGGCGACGGTGCCCGCCGTACCTCCGAGGAAGAGCGGACCGGGACGATCGTCCCGGCCGGGGACGAGCAGCAGGCCGGAGTGCTCGGCCGCCCGGGTCTCCAGGCAGCCGGCCAGGTCCACGGCCTGCCGGTGGTAACGGTCGTCGCCGGTGAAGTCGGCCATGTCGAGCAGGAACTCGGCGTCACCGGGAAGTCCGTGGCACCACGCCGTCTCCGACTGCCAGCGAGTGCGGTGCACCGCTGTCGCCGCGGCCCGGGCGAGGGCCAGGGCACGCTCGTCGCCGGTGGCGTTCCAGTACCTCACCAGGAAGGAGCCGACTCCCGACGATCCGCTGCACCAGTGCGGCCAGCGGGGGCGCGCGATCTCCGGCTCACCGCGGAGCGTGGCCCACCAGGCGGTGTCGCCGTCGAGGTCCGCGTACGCGTAGAAGGTACGGGCGATCTCGTCGGCGGTCGCCGCCCAGTCCGGCCGGTCCAGGACCCGGCTCGCGTGGAGCAGCGCGGTCCCGATACCGGCGATGCCGTGCGCGAAGCCGAAGTGGTTGACGCCGGCGAGACCGGAGTCGAAGTCCTCCGGTGTCGGCCACTGCGGATGCCCGTCCAGGTAGGACCGCGCGTCGTGCAGGTTCTGGAAGATCTCGGCGGCGCGTTCCCGCAGCGCCGGGTCTCCGGTTCGCAGCGCGATGTGCAGGACCGCCATGCCGCAGCCGGCCAGTCCGTGGGTGATGTCGGGACTGGGGTAGTCCGCCGGCAGCAGAGCCGCCGCTCGCACCGCGAACCGCGCCAGGTCCGCGTCACCCAGGGCCGTCGCCGCGTCGTACAGCGCCCACACCGCTCCGGCGCGTCCGAAATAGAGGCCGGGTCGCCAGTCGTCCTCCTCCTCCAGTCGCCGCCGCAACCAGCCGGAGACCGCGGTCACCGCGCCGGCCACCCCCGCCTCGGGCAGAGCCCGGGTCAGCACACCGAGGAAACCGGCCGCGCCGCCGTTCACCGAGCACGGATCCGTCCCGTCTCCGGTGACGGGGTCCGACCATGGCGACAGGCTGTCGTCGCACGCCTCCACCGCCTCCACCAGGTGCGTGATCCCGTCACCGATCAGGCGGTCGGTCAGCTCGGGGGCCCGGTCCGTCCCCTTGGAGAAGGGGGCGGCCGGTGTGAGCCCGGCGAGGAAGCGCTCGCACTCCTCCAGCGGCCAGCGCCGCTGCGGCTCCGCCGCCATCAGGCCCTCGACGAGGGGCCGCAGCAGGGCCAGCGTGGGGTTGGTCGCGGACACCGCCGCGATCCGAGGCAGGGCCGGCGGCTCCGGGGGTGCGCCGACCGCCAGGAAGTACACCAAGGCGCCGAGGCTGTAGAGGTCGGCGCTCGCTTCCGGCGCGGGCCGGAACCTCTTCCAGTGGTCCACCAGTTCCGGCGCCAGGTAACCCCGGGTCCCGCTTATCATGACGACGGTGCCCGGCACCGCCGCGCACTCCAGGTCGATAAGGCGGAGGTCGCCGTCGGGCAGCACCATCACGTTGTTCGGCGACAGGTCGCGGAACACGTGGCCGCGCTCGTGCACCGCCCTCAGCAGCTTCACCAGCCGACCGGCGATCGGCAGGACCTTCTCCGCGCGGTTGCCGAACCCGCTCTCACCGAGAGGGCCGGCGTTCTGGTTCGACCAGCGCTGGAGTGTGGTTCCGGGGAGGAACTCCTCGACGAGGAAGACGTGCCCGCCCTGCTCGAAGAAGTCCACCAGGGCGGGCACCGCCCCGCTCCCGGCCAGCCGCTCCAGGGCGGAACGCTCCATCGCGATCTGGTCCCGTGCGTCCCCGCCGCTCAGGTCGGCGCAGGCGTGCGGGCGGCCTTCCTTGATGACCACCTGCTGCCCGGTTTTGGTGTCCTCGGCGAGGTACACCCCGCCGCGGTTCGCATGCCGTACGGCCTCGCGGACGACGAAGCGGTCGTTCAGCATGACCGAGGCCGCTCCGGAACGCCGCTCCGCCTCCGGAGTCTCGAACGGGCAGACCGCGAACGACGGCGGGGAGAACTGCGGGCTCCGCTCGTCGAACACGAACCGGCCATCCGGGGAGCGCAGCCGGATCTCGTAGAACCCGTCGTTGCCCAGCACCCGGTGCCCGCCGAAGGCGCCGTAGCGGTAGTGCACGATTCCGCCCGGCCGGTAGGGGCGGTCGGAGAGGATCACGGGGCCGGGCAGGCCCAGGGTCGCCTCGTCCAGAAGAGCGGCCAGGCGCACCGACTCGGCGTCGTCACGCGGGTAGACGGTGACGAACTTCCCGGCCTGCGCGCGGGGGCAGTGCGCTTGGAGAAGGTCCCAGTAGTCGTGCAGCCGCGCGGGGAACTTGAACGCGCAGCCCGCCTCGGCCAGCACCCGCGCGACCCGGGAGAGGACCACGGGAGCGGAGAGCATCGTCGCGGAGACGTGCAGCTTCCACCCCTGGTCGGGGAGCTCGTACGCCTTCGGCGTGATCTTGCACCAGAAGCCGTCCTCGGTGATCGACCAGTTCTGCGCCTGCGCACGGCCGAGTTCGGCGGCCACGATGTCCCGGAGGAAGTCGGGGTCTTCCGAATACGTTCTCACGCGTTTCTCGCTCTCGGTCGTCACAAGTTCCCCTGCGTGAATGAGGAGGCCGTCCGGGGTCATCGCTGGAAACTTTCCGGCGCCCCGTCGTCCTGCCAGCGGAGTCTCTCTGATCGTCCTTGTGAATAGCTTGTGTCTGCTTGGAATGGCCGAGTGTCCACTTGTGGTCCGTTTGGGAAACCGGTCGGGTGGGAGGCCGGCCGGGGACGGCCCCGCGCCGGTGCTGTGACCGGAAACGCCCGCCGGTTTGCTGACCGCAGTGGCGGAGGCCGGACCGGTCGGATATGAGAAGGCGGCGTGGATTCCACCGTCATACGCGCCCACCAGCACGCGACCGGTGCCGGTAAAAAGGGGATTTGCATAAGAGGGCTTCACCCCGAGGCGGGGAAACCGGCGGTCCCGCGGCGATCAGTACCTTATCGAACCGCTGCTCATAATCAGCCGGGCTGAGGTGGTCGAGGGCGGAGTGGTTTCTTCGGTGTCGTAGCGGGTGATCCACGCGAGGACCGTCAGACGGGAGGCGTGGGCGGTGGGCCAGCGCCCCGCTGCCCTGGAGAGTTTCGCGCTTGAGGGTGGCGCCGAACGCCTCGGCCGCGGTGGAATCGCACCGGCAGGTCGGGCACCTGCTGATAGGGCGGTTCGCAGACGGTGGTGCGCGCCGTTCAGCGTAGCCGCAGGGCGGACCCGTCGAGGGGGAGCAACTCGCCGACGACCGGAGCACCGGGGATCTCGCCCGCCACGAGCAGGCCGCCGGAGGTCTGGGCGTCGGCGAGCAACAACAGATCCTCCTCGCCGAGGCGCCCCGCGTCGAGATGCGGCTCGACCCAGGCCAGGTTGCGCCGGGTGCCGCCGCTGACGTAGCCGTCCCGCACCGCCTCGCGGGCTCCCTCCAGGTACGGCACGGCCGCCGTGTCGACCACCGCCGTGACGCCGCTCGCCCTGGCCAGCTTGTACAGGTGGCCCAGGAGGCCGAACCCGGTCACGTCGGTGGCGCACCCGGCGCCGGCGGCGAGCGCCGCCCGGGAGGCGTCGCGGTTCAGCGTGGTCATCGCGACCACCGCCTGCGGGAAGACCTCGCCGGTCGCCTTGTGCCGGGTGTTGAGCACGCCGATGCCGAGCGGCTTGGTCAGGGAGATCGGCAGACCCGGACGCCCGCCGTCGATACGCAGCAACCGGCCGGGGTCGGCCAATCCGGTGACGGCCATGCCGTACTTCGGCTCGGGATCGTCGACGCTGTGCCCGCCCGCGACATGGCAGCCCGCGGCCCGCGCCACCTCCAGGCCGCCGCGCAGCACCTCCCGGGCGAGCTCCATCGGCAGCGTCTCCCGGGGCCAGCCGAGCAGGTTGACCGCGACCAGCGGCTCCCCGCCCACCGCGTAGACGTCCGACAGGGCGTTGGCCGCCGCGATCCGTCCCCAGTCGTAGGGGTCGTCCACCACGGGCGTGAAGAAGTCGGCGGTGGCCACGATCGCCCGGCCGCCCTCGACGCGGACCACGGCGGCGTCGTCCCCGTCGTCCAGCCCGATGAGCAGTTCTCCGGTAGGGAAGGGGCGGACGAAGTCTCCGCCCGAACCGTCCGAACCCGCAGCCGGGCGTCCGTCCGGATCCCCGCCCGGGCGTCCGTCCGGGCTCCTGCTTGAGCGTCCGTCCGGGCTTCTGCCCGAGCGCTCGCCCGGAGTGGATTCCGGGCGTCCACCCGGCCGTTCCAGCAGGTCCGCGACGATGGCCTCCAGCTCACCGGGCGGGATCTTGCAGGCGCACCCGCCTCCGTGGGCGTACCGCGTCAGCCGGATCCCCTCCGGCCCCGCCGTCCCGGCACTCGCCGAAGCGCCCGGCCCCGTCGCCGTCCCCGCCATGTCGTGTTCCCTCTCGCCCGACGCTTTCCCCACCCCACGATCCCGGCCAGGTCCAGTCCGCCGCTCTTCTCCTTGCATGACCGCGCCACACCGTGGTATGGCGAGCCGTCCTCACCCATACCCGCCCCGGGGTAGGTTCTCTCATGGAGGCGTCTGGGTGCCTGGTGGCCCCCCCGGTCTTCAAAACCGACGAGGCCGAGGTTCTCGGCCTGGCGGGTTCGATTCCCGTCCGCCTCCGCTGTCCGTCTGACCGGAGTCCCCGGGCCGGCCGCGGCACCACGACGCCGGGAGAAGGGCCGGGTAAGGGCCACGGCGGGCAGCACCGTGGCCGGGGTCTTGTCGGACGCCGGCGGGCTGCCAGCTTCCCGACGGTTCCTGTTGCGCGCGTTGCGGCAGGTGTTCGGCTGAGGGCCGGCGTCACGGGCTTGAAAGATCTTGCGTGTCAATGTCCCGCCTGATGATCATTAATAACCCCTCATAATCCGCGTTATGGGGATGTATGGTGGTGATCTCCCAGGATCCCGGGGACGGTCACCCCCTACCCGAAAGCGAACACGATGGGCGAAAACCAGCAACCGGCCCCCTTCCGCCCTGATCAGATGCGTGTCTCGCATGACGAGCGCGAAGCGGTGGTAGAGCGGCTGAATACGGCGGCGGCCGAAGGGCGACTCGACTTCGGCGAACTGGAAGTGCGGCTGGATCTGGCACTGAACGCCAAGACTTACGCCGACCTGGTATCCCTCACCGCCGATCTGCCACCCGAGATTCCGGTGGAGCCGCTGGTCATCAAGGGAGGTATGAACGGCGCAGCGCGGACCGGACGCTGGCGGGTACCTGCTCAGATCACCGTGTACGGCGGCATGGGTGGCGTCAAACTCGATTTCACCCAGACCCAATGCCGGCTGCCCGAGATCGCGATAGAAGCGCACGGGCAGACGAGCGGTGTCACAATCATCATCCCCGACGGGTGGGCGGCGGAGACCTCCGAAATGAATCCGGGCCTTGGTGGTTTCAAGGACAAGACCACGTCGGAGCGGCTCTCCGGGACGCCGTGGATCCGCCTTGCCGGCAGTGGCGGCACCGGGGGCGTGGTCATCCGCCACCCGAACAGCTGGGAACGCCGAGTGCAGCGGCGCGGTGGCGTATGAACGAGGCGGAGCACGTCGCGCGCGGGCACGTGGTCCCGGCACCAGAGGAACGGGATCCCGGAAACGTTGTGATCGACCACCGGGGCCGCCTGTTCGTCCGCGCGTCCGCCGAGGGCTGCGGGGGCGGGCCGTGACCGCCGAGCTGGCGTCCCGAGCGGAGATGCCGCACGCATCCGGCCCGCGTACATGTCGATCATGGCGGACGGCATGGTGTCGAACTGGACGACTCAGGCGTCGAACGGCAGGCACCCGCCACATCTCGGCGTCTGGTGGGATCTTTCGGCGGCTGGGGACGTGACGCCGCCGACGAGTTCGCACGAGACGCGAGCGGTCGCCTGAGAGACGCCCGTGGACGTTTCGTGGCCGAGAGCATCCAGCTTGGCCGTGAGACGGCCCGCGGCGCCGGTCGTGGGGACGTCCCTGTTGCGGGACGCCCTTGAGACGGCCACTCTCGGTAAGATCGCCAACCCGATGGAGCGCATCGGTGAACACGCCGAGGTCGCCGCCCCCTACGGCTTCAAGATCGTGCGTCTGTGGCTGTCCGTCGCCCACCGCAACCCTGCCGAAGTCGAGAGGCTGCTTATCCGCTACGGACGGCAGAGCAGATCAAGCAGGATCCGGGAGGAGTATTTCAAGGATCTCGGCTTCGCTGAGACTGTCCGCTTCGCCAACAGTGTTGACCACCATTCCGTCGACCTTGCTGAAATCGCTGAAGCGCGACGACCGGAGCGCGGGCACTCGCCCTCCGGGGCGTTCACCTTGCCGAGGACGTCGACCTCCTCGAAGCCTCACGAGACCACATCGCCAACCTCTTCGGGCGTCAATCTGACGCGTCCTACGATGCTCCGATCGTCTTCGGGGCGAAGTCCGCAGAGGAACTGCGCGCCGTGCTGGGCCAGGTCGCCAAAGCCAAAGGACGCTCAATCGAGAATGTTCTCGACATGATATGGCCGGACATGCCGGAAGGGCTCATCTCGCAGGTCGCGCGGAACGAAGCGTTGAAGCTGGAGGCGTACGCGCTCACAACGGGCCGTATGGGCATTCTGGAGACCACGGGTGATTCTCTGACGGAGCTCACCGTCGTCGAAGAACTCCGGCGCACTGCCGTCTGATCAGACGCGAGGAAGTCCCCGCCGCGATGGCGAGGGTTCTTTCGTCGTTCTCGGCCCTGCTCGGGCCCCGGGTCCATGATGGCCGCCGCGTCCTCCCGGGCGCCGCCCGGCGCCGGCGTCAGCGTCGAGGCGAGCCCACGCCCGCTCATCAGCCGTCGCCCCGCCGGGAGCCCCTGCTCCGGCGCCTTGCTCATCGCCTGAGCGGTCCTCATAACCGCCGCGCCGAACGCTGGGAAACACGAACGCCTCCGCCCGACGCCCGCCTCCCATGAGGAGGGCAGGCTCTTGGAGATTGGCAGCAACGATTACGTCAATCCGCATGGACATGTAGGCGTGCGGGGTTGAGGATCAAGTTGTAGCCACTTGTCGGAAAAGAGATGAGGCGGCGTCGTATGGGAAATGAAAATGCTCTGCGCGGCAAGCGCCTGATGCTGGCGGGCTCGACACTAATGGCCGCCTTCGTATTCCTGCCCGCCTGGGCCGTCCCCGGTTCGTCGACGATTGTCGACGGAACGCAGACCTCGGTAGTGGCGGACCCACCTCCGGAAAATCGGAGCACGCAGTACTGGAAGGGATATCGCGCGGGCTTCCGCGCAGCCTTCCGGGCCGCCAAGGAATGCAAGCAGTACAAATTCTTCAACGCCCCGGGCGACCAACCCGAAACCTTCGACAGCGGCTGGAACGATGGATTCGACCCCGGGTGGCAGAAGGGCAGCCAACGCTGCAAGAAGGAAAAGGAACACGATAAGCCGAGCGGGCAGCACTGAATTTCTTCGTCCCGTCGGGACGATCGGATCCACCATGCGGTCGTCGTGACCGGGCTGGGCGATCGACCGCAGGCTTATGTTCGGCCGCCGTATGACGTGTCGTGTGCGATCCCGATGGAGCGGATCGACCGGCACGGCGGCTGGGCCGACGGATCCCGGGCACTGCCCGGCCGTGTCGAGGACGCGACCGCTGGACCGGCAACCCCGTCGTGGGCTTGTAGGAGGAGGTGCGGCGCGGGTCAGAAATGCGCGATGTCGGCGAGGCTCCTCAGCGATTCAGGCAGGGTGGTCATCTCGTTGCGGCTCAGACCGAGGTAGGTGAGGTTGGGGAGCCCGGCCAGCGTTTCGGGCAGGGTGGTCACCCTGTTGTCGTACAGGAAGATCCTGGTGAGACCGGTGAGGTCGCCGACCGATTCCGGCAGGGTGGTGAGCTGGTTGCAGTCCAGGTAGAGATCGTTCAGGGCGGACATCCCGCCCAGCGACTCGGGCAGGGAGGCCAGTTCGTTCTCGCTCAGCAGGAGTCTGGTCAGGCTGGTGAGGTCGCCCACCGATTCCGGCAGGGTGGTGAGCCGGTTGCCCCGCGCGTGTAGTTCGGTGAGGCCGGTGAGGCCGCCCAGCGACTCGGGCAGGGTGGTGAGCCGGTTGTTGCGCAGGTCCAGTCCGGTGAGGTCGCGAAGGCCGCCCAGTGACTCCGACAAGGTGGTCAGCGTGTTCTCGCGCAGGTCCAGTTGGGTGAGGCCGGTGAGGCCGCCCATCGATTCCGGCAGGGTGGTCAGCTGGTTGTAGTCCGCGTTGAGCCATTCGAGGTTGGTGAGGCCGCCCAGCGACTCCGGCAGGGTGGTCAGCCGGTTCTTCCACATCAGGAGCAGGGTCAACTGAGTGAGGTCGCCCAGCCAGCCGGGCAGGGCGGTGAGCCGGTTGTCGCTCAGATCCAGTCCGGTGAGGTTGGTGAGGTTGCCCACCCAGTCGGGCAGGGCGGTCAGCCGGTTGTGGCTCAGGTCCAGTTTGGTGATGTGGGTGAGGTCGTCGTCCACCGACTCGGGCAACACGTCGATGCGCTGCCAGGACAGGTCGATTACGGTCGACCCCTCACTCAGGCACCTGCTGATCTCGTCTCTGACGACCTTCTCGTCGTAGCCGAGCCTCTTCAAGGTCGTTCCTCTCGATGTCGCGCCTGGGCCCGCCCCCACCGTGCTGCTCAAGCGCCGGGGACGAGGAGGAAGCTAGAGGCCGCCACTGGTGAACGGCTTGCGGATCATTGAGAATGCGCGGTCGGCTGGTGCCTGCGGTATCGAAGAAGCCCGCTGCCGTTTACGATCTGTCAACGCCAACGCGGCCAACCGGGGCCCAAGGCGTCCCAGGCCCTGATTGACGACGAATCAGAGACTCGGGACACCAGGCGATGAATCGCTGATCATGGGTGGTCCCGGTGCGGGGTCCGGGCGGCATCCTCCAGTGACTCGGTAAGCGCGGAGTCCAGAATGCTCATCGCGTGGTCCAGTTCGCTGTCGCCGAGCGTCAGCGGGGGTGCGATGCGGAAGATCCCGCCCATGCCGGGGATCTGCACGATGTTCATGTGCAAACCGCGGCGCAGGCACGCTGCGGTGACAGCCTGACCGAGTCGCTCGGCGGGGCGTTTCGTCGCGCGGTCGGTCACGAGTTCGACGCCCTGCAGCAGCCCCCTGCCGCGCACGTCGCCGATGACCTCATGGCGCTGCTGCAGTTCGAGGAGCCGCGCTCGGAGTCGTTCACCGAGGGCGGCGGCCCGCTGCACGAGTTCTTCTCGTTCGACCACCCGCAAGACCGTCAAGCCGACAAGGGCGGCGAGGGGATCGGATGCGTGTGTCGTGTAGAAGAGAAAGCCCCGGGAGTGGCAGACCTCTTCGATCTCCTCCGTGGTGATCACGGCGGCCACGGGGAGCCCCGCCCCGAGGGTTTTCGAGAGGGTGAGGATGTCCGGCACGACGTGGTCGCGTTCGAACGCGTACATGGCGCCGGTACGGCCGAGGCCGGTCTGTGCCTCGTCGACGATGAGAAGCATGCCCCGCTCCACGCATTTGCGCTTCAAGGCGGCGAGGTATCCGACCGGCGGGTCGATGATGCCCCCGGAGGACAGGATCGGCTCGACCAGGACCGCCGCGAGGCTGCCCGACGACTGCCGGTCGATCAGCTCGAACCCGTAGTCGAGTTCCGTCTCCCAGTCGTAGGAGCCGTCTGCGCGACGGAACGGCGAGCGGTAGGCGTTGGGCGTCGGCAACGTCATGTTGCCCGGCGCGGGCGGGCCGTAGCCGTGCCTGCCCGCGGAGTACGTCGCGGCGGCGGCGGCCGAGGTCATGCCGTGCCAGGACCGGTCGAAGGAGACGATCTCGTACTTGCCGGTGAACAGCTTCGCCATCTTGATGGCGGCTTCGTTTGATTCCGCCCCCGTCGTCAGCAGGAACACCTTCGACAGCGCGGACGGCAGTGTTCCGGACAGTCGCTCGGCGAAATCCACGACCGGGCGGCTGAGCATTCCGCTGTAGAGATGGTCGAGGCTGGAGATGGCTTTCGTGACTGTCGCGACGATGTCGGGGTGGGAATGACCGAGTACGGCACTCATCTGACCTGAGGTGAAATCGAGAATCGCATTGCCCTGCTCGTCGTAGACGTAGGAACCTTTCGCGCGCTCGATGATCCGCGGGGTGAAGGTCGCGCCGTACCGAACGAGGTGGCGCTCCACTCCGTTCCAGAAGCCGAGGTCTTCCACGGGTTACGCTCTGCCTTTCGCTCGGGCCGGTGGCAGCGGAGCCGAGGTCGTCATGGGGTTTCGGCGGCCTCGCCGGCGGGCGTGGAAGGTCGCGCCAAACATCCTGGCGATAGGAAGAAGCATGACCGGACCGCCGGTTCCGTCGCTCCGGTCAAGGATAGACGCGGCCTGACCGGCGAGCATCGTGGGCACCAAGAGGATGACGTTGTTCACGGGGTGCGTGAGAACACGTGCTTCCAGGCCGCCGGAGAAGCGCACATCAGGGACATCGCGCCCCCGGGGATCAGGTGGTACGCGGCCGGGCTCGAAAAGGTCACTGAGGGTTCCACGAGCACAGCCCGGCGCGAGCTGCCGTGATGAACCTCGGATCAGGGCCACGAATTCCCGGCCATGAGCCGTGTAAGGATCATGCCGGAGCCGATAACCGCTGCCGGAAGCAGGAGAAGCAGGACTATGAGGACGATCGGCAGTTCTGTATAGGTGACGGGCTCCGGGCAGGCCGGAGGCCGGAACCCTAGCGGAGTCGCCCGCCGGGGGAGGCGAGCGGCGCCGCAGGCTCGCGGGACAGGCGGGCGCGAACCCGGCCGAAGACCGAAGGCCCGCCCGCGAAGCACCACAGCGCTATCACCGGGTCGCAGATCGCGCAGCCGAAGGAGGAGTGCTCGGCGAAGGGGAGGATGGGGCTTCCCTTGAGGTGGTGCACGACGTCCCAGGCGGTGTGGAGCAGCCAGCCGATGCCGATCCAGGCCCAGCTCTCGAGCCCCCGGTAGGCGACGTAGCTCATGACGACCGGCAGGACGAACTCCCAGTACCCGAGTCCGCCTCCGCTGAGGTAGGCGGCGCCCGCGCCGGCGACCACCACGGCATTGACACGGCGCCGATGCGGCTCCGGGATCAGGGACATGAGAGAGACGGCGATCAGACCGATCAGGATCGGCATGAAGATGGACATGAGGTGTGGTGATCCGTTCTGTGAACGTACACGTTGCATTGACGGTGTCTGGACATGGTGGAGGTGCGCCCGGTTTCAGCCGGCGCGGACCTGGTCGGCCCGCTGCGGCGCCCTGTCCAGGTACCGCAGGGCCAGGAGCCCGCCGATCCCCGGCAGCCAGGCCAGGCCGGCGGCCGCCGGAGTGCGCTGCGGGTCGCGGATGGCGGCGATGACGGTGAACAGGTACGCGCAGCCGTGCACGGGCCCCGCCAGCGAGGAGACGGCGGGCAGGTGCGCGGTGGCGAGATTGCCCAGCAGGACGACGAGCGAGGCGAGCTCGACCGCGGCGGCGATGCGCAAGGGCCGTCTGGTGCGGTTCACGGTCACACTCCCGTGGTGGAGCCGGGCCGGACGATCATGAGGACTGTCACGATCGCCCAGAGCAGGTTGAAGACGCCGGTGAGCATGCCCAGGCGCGAGGTGGCACCGCGTGCCACTGGGGCGCCGGCCCCGTCCAGCCCGGCGATCAGGCGTTCCTGCCCCGGAAGGACGAGCAGCGCGAGGACGCCGGCCGCCGCGGCGGTGAGCACGATCGAGGCGATCAGCCACGCGTCGCCGAGGACGCCGAGACTGCTCGCGGTGGCGAAGCCGAAGACCGGCACGGCCAGGCCGACGACGGAGTAGACGCGGCAGATGCGGTGCAGCAGCCGGACGGAGGAGAGGGAGACGGCGTCCGCCCCGGCCGCCCGGGCGCGGCGCACCGCCGGGGGGAACATACTGGCCGCCACGGTCACGGGGCCGATGGCGATGATGGCGGCCAGGACGTGGACGGAGAGCAGGAACTTCGTCACCGGCCGGCTCCGGCGGTTCGGTGCCTGCCCGTCACCCCGTGCTGCTCGCCCGGAGGGACGTCGGTGATCGGATTACGGATGCCTTCGGCAACAGACATGGTGAACGGCGTTCTTCCTTGCGGTCTGGCGTACGGGACGCGCGCGGTCGGAGGGCGGGGGAGAGGCCCCGGGCGGATCGCAGCGTCAGCGGCGGCGTGCCGCGGGGAACCTCGCGGGCGCCTTCGACGCTCACCGCGCCGTCGGTGGCCGCGCCCGCGGCGTACAGGTCCTCGTACGGCGCGATGGCGTCCAGCGGGTCGAAACCGTCGGACAAGACCACTTGCGCGTGCATCAGCGCTGCTCCTTCTTCGGCGCTCGGGGCTTTCGCAGCGCAAGGCTAGACCGGCTCGTCCACCCGGCCCCATGGGCTGAATCGACAATTTCCACCGGGTTCTCGCCATCCGCCGTAATCGGCGGAATTCCCGATGCCGATCCGTTGACCAGCTCGTTTGTGGATGGCGAGTTCTCGCCTACCGTGTCCCTATGCACACGGTGGCGATCTTGACTCTGGACCATGTGGTGGCCGCCGACATGGCGACCCCGATCGAGGTGTTCGGGCGTGCCCGGCTGGCGGACGGGCGCCGGCCGTACCGGGTCCTGGTCTGCGCGGCGACGCCGCAGGTGGTCAGCGAGGCGTTCACGCTCGTCGCCCCGCACGGCCTGGAGGCGTTGCGGGAGGCGGACACGATCGTCGTGCCGGGCTGCTCGGAGAAGGCCTCGCCGCCCGGGGAGGAGGTGCTCGACGCCCTGCGCGCGGCGGCGGCCGCCGGCACCCGGATCGCGTCCATCTGCGCGGGGGCGTTCACCCTCGCCGCGGCCGGGCTGCTGGACGGGCTGCGCGCGACCACGCACTGGGCGGCGGCCCATCGGCTGGCCACGATGTTCCCCCGGGTGGATGTGCGGCCGGACGTGCTGTACGTCGACAACGGCCAGATCCTGACCTCGGCCGGAGCCGCGGCCGGCCTGGACCTGTGTCTGCACGTCATCCGGCGGGACTTCGGCTCGGCGGTCGCCGCGGACTCGGCCCGGCTGTCGGTGATGCCCCTGGAACGGGAGGGCGGGCAGGCGCAGTTCATCGTGCACGCGCAGCCGCCGGTACCCCGGGGTTCGCTGCTGGAGCCGGTGCTGGCGTGGATCGAGGACAACCTCACCCGGGAGGTGACGTTGGCGGAGATGGCCATGCGCAGCGGGATGAGCGAGAGGACCTTCAGCCGCCGCTTCCGCGAGCAGACCGGCACCACCCCGCTGCAGTGGCTGCTGCGAGCACGCGTACGGCGTGCGCAGTTCCTGCTGGAGACCACCGACCACGGCGTCGAACGCATCGCCGCGCAGGCCGGGTTCGGCTCGGCCACCGCCTTCCGGGAGCGGTTCAAGCGCGTCGTCGGCGTCACCCCGCAGTCCTACCGCTTCTCCTTCCGGACCAACGCCTCGTGACGGCCTGGAACCGCGCGAGCAGCGGGAGATACTCCGCGCCCACCAAGCGCTGCCCGCGCTGCCCGACCGACCAGCCGCTGACCCGCTGGTACCGCAACCGCTCCACCGTCGACCGCCGTCTCGTTCCGCTGCCCGGTCTGTAATCCTCGGCCCTCAAGGGATAACCTAGGGATATTAGGTTATGGTTTATTGCCTCTAGGAGAAGGAAGGTGCGCGCATGGCGCGGGCCGGGTTGACGGCGGACCGGGTGACGCTCGCGGGCGCTGAGCTGGCGGACGAGGTCGGGCTCGACCACGTGACCATGTCGGCGGTGGCGCGGCGTCTCGGGGTGAAGGACGCGAGCCTGTATGTGCACGTGCGCGGCTTGGAGGACCTGCGCGGACGGATCGCGCTGCTGGCGGCGGACGAGAAGACCATCCGCATCGCCGAGGCCACCGCCGGGCGGGCCGGGAAGGACGCGCTGGTGGCGTTCGCGAACGCCTGGCGGGCGTACGCCCACGACCACCCGGGCCGGTACACCGCGACGCAGATCCCGACACAGATCGATCCCGAGCTCGCGGCCCGGGCTCCCGGGCCGCGACGCGCGGTCGAGCTGACCTACAGCATGCTGCGCGCCTATGCGTTGGCCGAGCCCGACCTGACCGACGCGGTCCGGCTGGTGCGCAGCACGCTCCACGGCTTCGTCAGCCTCGAGGCCGCTGGCGGGTTCGCGCACGCGCGCCCGTCCGAGGCCTCCTGGGCCCGCTGCCTCGACGCCCTGCACGCCCTCCTGGAGCACTGGCCCGCACCCTGTGAAGGAGACCCATCATGACCAGCCCGACCACCGGCCGCCTGCGTGGTGGCGGCCTGCCCGTCAACGCGCAGGCCGCCACCGCGCTACCGCCGCAGGCGGCGGCACGAGCTGAGCGGACGATGGCGAACATGCCCTACTTCCTCGGGCGTATCGTGCCGAGCTTCATGGCCTACGCCCCGGACCTGGATCGCCTGGCGGCTCTGTCGGACCGGCTCGTACTCGCGGGCGGAGCGGAATCGCGCGGTGAACTGCCCTACCGTCCCGCCGCCTTCCTGGCCGAGCGGCTCGGCATGGAGCTCATCCACTTCCCCGGCGGGCACACGGGCCTCAGCACGCACCCCGCCGAGTTCGCCGAGCTGCTCCGCAAGGTGCTGAGCGCCTGAAAGGGGCCGTGCTCGCCGCCGAGCCGGCCACCGACGGCCGGGCGCTCGACGACCACCGCGGCCACGCGCGTCAGCCGTCGCCGTGATCATCCCGTCCCGGCAGACTCGCCGGTAGCCGACGGTCATGGGCCGGGCCGCCAACCCGTCGTCGGAGGTCCTCGTCCCGCCCGCTGATCGCCGGCCGTTCGCCCGGCCTCTCCGGTATTTCACCTCAACACTTCCCAAAAGAAAGCAGTTGCCCTTGAAGGTTACTACCCCCCGAGGGGTATGTTGCAGGCCGTGATCGCAGGCCCTTCGCCGCTTCGGGAGCGCCACCTGGTCACCGGCGGCAGGCCGGTCACCGGGCAGGACCCGGCCGGCGCCGCGGGTGCCGCCGACGGGACCGTCGCGGGGCGACGATGGCCGGGCAGCGGAGCCCGGTACGCGCCACCGCCGTCGTATGCGTGATCAGGGCTGCCCATCCCGTCGGGAACGCGGTATGCGGGCAGCTCGCCGACCAGAGAGACCAGAGTGAGGAGAACCGTGATGAGTGAGATCCAGTACACGACGATGCCGGCGGTCGCCTACCGCAAGAGCCTGCCGATCCAGGACGGCGAGAGCCTGGTGGACGTCGAGCTGCCGGTGCCGCAGCCGGGCCCGCGCGACCTGCTGGTCCAGGTGGAGGCCGTCGCGGTCAACCCCGTGGACTACAAGGTGCGCCAGAACAACGACCCGGGCGGCGAGCCCAAGGTGCTCGGCTGGGACGCCGCGGGCACGGTCGTCGCGGTCGGCGACGAGGTCGAAATGTTCACGGTCGGCGACGAGGTCTACTACGCCGGCGCAATCGACCGGCCGGGTACGAACGCGCGCTTCCACACCGTCGACGAGCGCATCGTCGGCCGGAAGCCCGCCACGCTCTCCTTCACCGAGGCGGCGGCGCTGCCGTTGACCTCGCTCACCGCCTGGGAGGGCCTGTTCGAGCGGCTGGGCCTGCGCGAGGGCGCCCTGGAGCAGACCGGCACGCTGCTGGTGACAGCGGCGGCCGGCGGTGTCGGGGCGATGGTGGCGCAGCTGGCGCGGGCCCTCACCAGCCTGACCGTGGTCGGCACCGCCTCCCGGCCGGAGACCGTCGAGTTCGCCCGCCGGATGGGCGTGACGCACGTGGTCGACCACCACCGCCCGCTGCCGCAACAGCTGGCCGAGGTGGCACCCGGCGGGGTGGACTACATCTTCAGCACGGCCGGCACGGACCGGAACCTCGCGGCCTACGCCGACATGCTCAAGCCGTTCGGCCGGCTCGTCGCCATCGACGACTTCGGCGCGGTGGAGATCGGCCTGCTGAAGTCGAAGAGCATCTCCTTCCACTGGGAGCTGATGTTCACCCGCTCGCTGTACCAGACCCCCGACCAGGCGACGCAGCACCACATCCTCACCCAGGTCGCCCGGCTCGTGGACGCGGGCATCCTCGCCACCACCGCCACGACGGACCTCGGCACGATCAACGCCGCCCACCTGCGCGAGGCGCACCGCATCCTGGAGTCCGGTACCGCGATCGGCAAGATCACGCTCACCGGCTTCTGAGCCGGCGGGCGGGTGGCCACCGGCCGCCCACGCCGGGTGCGGCCGCCGGGCGCGACGCCATGTCCGTCACCGTCTGACGCGGCGCGGTTCGGATCGGCGATCAGACGATCCACGGCTGCCGGGTAGGATGCCGGCGTGCCCCACCGGATCTGTGCTCTTGTCGTCGCCGGATCGGTCGACGTCGAGCGGGCCCACTCGGTGGGGCTGCATGCCAGACTCGTGCACGACGGCATCAGTGTGTTCCCGATCGATCACTGCTTCTCCACCTACTGGGCCGCGGTGCGGGGCAACGGGGCGCTGCTGGACCTGCCCCGGCGCGGCCTTCCCGGCCTGTTCCCGAGAGAGGCGGTGCTGTGCGACCTCGTCCGTGAGGTGACCGGCGCGGACGAGCCGCGGTTCGCGATCGTCCAGACGGAGTACTTCGGCGGTGTCGGCGGCCAGTGGGCTGCGGCGTTCGCCGGTGAAAGACGACTGACGACTGACGGGGCATCGATCAACGAGGCGCTTGCCGCACTTGGCGTGCGGGCGTCCGCTTCGATGGACGAGTTCGACGTGATCGGTCTCGGCGAGTTCCGGAGCAACCCGGACTACCTTGACCGCTACGCCGACCTGTGTGACGAACTCGGCGTCTGACAGCTCGTTTCACGTCGAGCGGACCTTCGCCCGGCTGTAACGGTTCGCCTGGCTGCGGGTCCGCCCCGAATCCCGGGCTCCTCGTCGCCGGGGCCTGCTCGACCCGGCGTGCGGCCCCGTCTGTCCGTGCCGGCTCCGGACCTCATTCCGGGACCGCCGGTAAGCGCCGAAGGCGCGGTCCTCCGGCCGGGGCCCCGGCCGGAACAGGGGGTTTCGGCAGCCGGCCGCAGTCTCCTCCGACCGGTGAGGCCCGCATCCGGAGTGTTGAGATGATGATAACATCTAGATGTTGAACGCATCTTTAGGTCGCGGCGAATCACAGAGGTGGCAATGGTCAGACTGACCCGGGCGCAGCAGCAGGAGCGCACCCGAGCGGCCGTGCTGGCCGCGGCGCGAGAGGAGTTCGCCGAGCGTGGATACCTCGACGCCAAGGTCGACCGGATCGCGGAGCGGGCCGAGCTGACCCGGGGTGCGGTGTACTCGAACTTCCCGAGTAAGCGCGCGCTCTACCTGGCGGTCCTGGTCGACTCGATCGAGCACACGGGTGCCGCCGAGGCGCCGTCGCCGACCGGCTCGGACGAGGCGATGGGCGCGTTCGCCCGCACCTGGCTGGAGCGGCTGCCGTTGACCGGCGACACGCCCGCCGGCGGGAAGCTGCAGTCGCGCTCACTGGCCGGGTTGTTCGACGACGAACCGGGCCGCACCGCGTTGGCGCAGCTCGCCAGAGTGGAGGCGTTGCTGCTGGCTCTGGCGCTCGAGTCATGCGTACCGCACCGCATGGGACGGGTGCGGCTGGTGCGACTGGCCGAGCTGGTCCTCACGCTGTTGAGCGGGGCGGGACACCTGGCCGATGCGGCACCGGGGTTCGGCGATCCCTTCGATGTGGTGCGCGCCTGCGAGCACCTGGCCGGCCTCGACCTCGCCGACACGTGGAACCCGCCACACCTGCCCTACGTCACCGCTGCGCACCTCGTCCAGGACGCCTGGGAGCCGCCCGCGGAGCTGCCGGATCAGATCACCGGCCGTCCGGTCGGATTCGACGCCGACGGGGTGATCGCGGTCCTCGGGACCGGACGGCTGGAGGCGGCCGAGGAAGCGGTCCGCGCCGCCCGCCCGGGCGACCAGGTCACCGTGGCCGTGGTGACGGGCGACCCGGCCGAGGTCGGGCGTCTCGTACGGCTGAGAATCGGCGACCTCACCGCATGCCTGCGACGTGTGTTCGCCCCGGACGCCTGGCCGGGTCTTCGCCTCGTCCTCGACGAGCGCGCCGCCGTGGCGTCGGCCGTGGGAGTCCCGGACCCGGGTGACGCCACCGAGGCCGCGGTACGCATCCGGGCGGGCAGGATCTTCTCCCGGGCCTACGGGCGGGGCGCCGCCCACGCCGCGGCCACCGCGGGCGGCTCGACCGCTACGCGGCTCGGTGAAGCCGGTGGATGACCCGCACCGCTCGACATGTCCTCGGCACCACGACGAGACCGGGGGACAGGGAGAAAACTCGGACGACATGCTTGGCTCACCCCATTCGACCGGCAACGACTTGTTGGTGCTCCACACCCTGCGCTGTGTCGGGTTCGCCGGTCTCGCCCGCGTGTCCGGAGCAGCGGGACTTCCGGCGCCCGAGGTGGAATCCGTGCTGATCGACCTCGCCGTGGCCGGCCTGGTCACGCATGCTCCGGGGGACTTCGGCGGGTGGGGTCTCACCGAGGCCGGCCGCGTCGCGGCTGCCGAGCGGATCTGTGCCGAGCTCGACACAGCCGGCGCCCGCACCGCGGTGGCCGGGGCGTACGACGACTTCCTCGTGCTCAACCCGGAGCTGCTCGATCTGTGCACGGCATGGCAGATGCGGTCCGCCGACGGTGTCGCGACGCCGAACGACCACACCGATCCCGCTTACGACTCCCGGATCCTGGACCGGTTCACGGACTTCCACGGGCGTGCCGATGCCGTCTGCGCGGACCTGGCCGCGGTGCTGCTCCGATTCCGGCGGTACCGGGTCCGGCTCGCCCACGCACTCACCCGAGCCAGGTCCGGCGCGGTGGAGTACGTGACGAACGACATGGAGTCCTACCACATCGTGTGGTTCCAGCTTCACGAAGACCTGCTGGCCACCCTGGGCATCCCACGGTACTGAGCCGCCGCGCCGATGACCTGGATTCACCCGCTCTCGGCGGAGACCGAGGAGACGCCGGACGTTCTCGGCGGCAAGGGGCACGGCCTCGTCGTGTTGCACCGTCTCGGGCTGCCCGTGCCCCCCGGGTTCGTCATCGGCACCGGGGCATGCCGCGCCTTCCTGCGTGACGGGCGGTTTCCCGACGGCCTCGACGCCGAGCTGGCGGCTGCCGTCTCCGGCCTGGAAGCCGTCACGCGACGGCGCTTCGGCGGACACGAGCGGCCGCTGGCGGTGTCCGTCCGCTCAGGCGGCAGCGTGTCGATGCCCGGCATGATGAGCACGATCCTCAACGTCGGGCTGACCACCGAGGCCACGGCGGGGCTGGCGGCCGAGACGGGTGACGTGCGGTTCGCGCTCGACTCGCGCCTGCGGTTCTTGTCCGGTTTCGCTTCCGCGGTCATCGGCCTGCCTCCCGGGGGCCCGGACGCCGTCGCACGCGAGGCGGCCGAACGCGGACCCGGCGGTGAGGAGACACGCCTCGCCGACGCGATCCGAGGCGTTGCGGCCCGCATCCGCGAACGAGCCGCCGGACCGGTCCCGGACGACGCGATGCGGCAGCTGGAACTGGCCGTCCGGGCCGTGTTCTCGTCGTGGGACACCCCGCGCGCCAAGACCTACCGCGAGCTGCACGGCATCCCGCACGGACTCGGTACGGCCGTCACCGTGCAGGCCATGGTGTTCGGCAACCGCGACGACCGCAGCGGAACCGGCGTCGCGTTCAGCCGCGACCCCAACACCGGCGAGAGCGTCCCGTTCGGCGACGTCCTGTTCGGCTGCCAGGGCGAAGACGTCGTCTCCGGCAGGTCGGCGACCCGGCCCCTGACCGAACTGGCCGGACGGGAGCCGGCGGTGTGGGCCGGCCTCCTGGAGGCCATGGGCCGGATCGAGGAGTACTACCGCGACGCCTGCCACGTGGAGTTCACCTTCGAGGCGGGGAAGCTGTGGCTCCTGCAGGTACGGCCCGGTGGTCTCGCCGGGCGCGCCGCGGTCCGCGTCGCGGTCGAGCTGGCCGACGAGGGCCTCATCAGCCGCCGCGAGGCACTGCTCCGGATCTCCCCGCACCACCTCCGATACGTTCGCACGCCCCGGATAGAGCTCGCCGACGCGCCCGACATCCTCACCCGGGGGCTGGGCGCCTGTCCCGGGGTCGCGGTCGGCAGGGTCGTGACCACCGCCGACAGGGCAGTCCGGATGGCAGCCGGTGGTCCGGTCATCCTGGTACGTCCGCAGACCTCGCCACTCGACATGCACGGCCTGGCCGCCGCCGCGGGAGTCGTCACCGCCCGCGGCGGGCCGGCCAGCCACGCCGCTGTGGTCGCGCGGGCGATGGGGAAACCCGCCGTCGTGGGAGCCGCGGATCTCACCGTCGACGCCGCCACCGCCTCCGTGCGAGCCGGGGGACGTACCTTCCCGGAAGGCACACTCGTCACCATCGACGGGACGGGCGGGGAAGTCGTCGTCGGCAGCCCCCGCGTCACCACGGCGCCGGCCGGCTTCCACCTGCACCGCCTGCTCGGATGGGCCGACGAAATCTCGGGCGGCGGCCCGGACCGCGACGACGCGGAACGCCTCACGGCGGCCCACGCCGTCCTCCGGAAGGCATGAGACGCAGACGACCCGCTCCTCGACGAGGGCGTCGGCGTCGCTGAGGACTCGCGGCTCCGGGCCGGGGAAACGCCGGAGCCGGTCGCCGCGGGGCGGGTGCGGTTGCCGTGGGAGCGGGGCAGGCAACTGCCGCCCCACCCGGGCTCGGCGTCTTCGCCGGTCAGCGGTGTCCGCCGGTTTCCCGGCCAAGACCGCCGAGGTCCCGGATTCGCCTGCGGCGTCCGGTCACCCGGTGGGGTCTCCGACCTGCAGTCGCTTCCCGCAGCGGCACGAAGCCGGATTGTTTCTTTGGGGATGCAACACTTTGCCCCTCTTCTCCGTCTTAGCCGGGACAGACGAGAGGGGAAACTGATCCGTGGACGACGAACCACGCTTCGAGGACTTCGCCGGCGACCGGGCGGACGCGCTACTCCGCTACGCCTACATGCTGACGGGCAACCCGCACGACGCCGCCGACCTGGTGCAGGAGGCCCTGGTGCGGCTGCGTGGCTCGTGGTCGCGCGTGCAGCGAAAACGCGACCCGGAGAGCTACGTCCGGACCACGATCACGCGGTTGCACATCAACATCTGGCGTAGGCGCAGGCGCGAGCACCTGGCGTGGGACCCTCCGGAAAGACCCGGTGACGACGACCCGTTCGCACGGGCCGACGACGACGCCGACCTGTGGGAGCAGCTGTCCAAGCTCCCCCGGCGGCAGCGGGCCGTACTGGTGCTCCGTTACTACGAGGAACGCACGGACGCCGAGATCGCCGAGATCCTCGGCATCTCCCAGGGCACCGTGCGAAGTCAGGCCTCCCGTGCCCTTGAGAAGCTCCGATCCGCCGCCTCCACGATCACCCTGTCCGCCAACGGGAGCGCACGATGACCGACCTCGAAGACGCCCTCACCCGCACCTTCACCCGCGCCGCCACCCGCGCCCCCGCGGCCCCGCCCGACTTCGTCAGGCAGGTCGACATGAGGTATGTCCGGCGGCGGCGCGGCCGCAGCGTGGCGGTGGCGGCCGCGGTCACCGCCGTCGTGGCCGGATCCGTGCTCGGGACGCGCGTACTTTCCACCACGTCCCCGGCACCCGCCGTGAAACCCGACACCACCGTGTCGCAGGCGGCCCCCGCCGTCGTGGAGGTCGCACCGCCGATCGAGCGCGTCTGGCCCCGGGCGGTCCACGAGATTCCCGCCGGTCTGCCCAACGGCCAGGCCTTCAACGCGGACCTGTTCCTGGACGACCGCACGGTGGTGGGCAGGGCTCTACGGGGCGGCCCCGCGCTCAAACCGGGGATCTGGTCCTATGACCTCGACTCCGGAAAATTCACCAGCCTCGCCACTCTCACGGCTCCCAGCGTGGCCTCCCTGGTCGCCGGCGACGGCTTCCTGGCATGGTCGACGCTGAACAAGAGGACGGTCGAGATCTGGACGATACCGGCCAAGGGCGGAACACCGCGGAAGATCACGTCGTTCCTCGGCGTGTCGTCCGGTGAGGACACCTATCACGGGATCGACATGACCATCGCGGACGGCAAGGTCGCGTGGTCGCCGGCGAAGGACGGCGGCGTCTACCAGGTGCCGCTCTCCGGCGGAGAACCCACGCTGGTCCCCGGAACGGAGCGACACCACCTCCTCCGGTGGCCCTGGGCGGGCTATCCGACCCATGACGTGTCCGGGCTTTCCGGCGGACCCGCCAAGGAACCCCCCATGGCCCACCTCCTCAACGTGCGGACCGGCGAGCGCAGCGACGCGGTCACCGGGCCCGGGGAGAAGGGCTGGACCTGCGGGGTCACCTGGTGCGTCACCTTCCAGAAGGCCCGGCACCGGGACGGTACCGGGGAGCGTAACCTTCCGGGGTCCGTCTCGCTCGGGGGACCCGTCCCGTACTCGGGCAGGTTCCTCCTGCTCTACCAGCAGGGAAAGAGCGGAGAGCGGGGAGCGTCGATCTACGACCTGTCCACCGGCCGCGCCGCCGCCCTTGTCCGCTCCCCGGCCCGCAAGGGCGACACGGCCCTCCCGACCATTCACCTCCGGGACGGACTGTTCTCGTACAAGCGCGGGAACAAGCAGGTGCTCGTGAACCTCGGCGCCGTCAAGTAGGCCCGCCTGGCGGGCAACGGCTTCACCGAGACGGTGATCCGGGCCGATGAGATCAGGTCACGGCTTCACCGGGACGGTCATCCCGGCCCGCGAGATCAAGGAGCCGCCCGGACGGGGCGCCCGCCGAACGCGGACGCCCCCGCGGTGAAGGGCGCGCCGCCCCGCCGTGCGCGTCCGAGCTGCTCGGCGGCTCGGTTGGGCGGCCGCGCGGTCCAGCGGACCGGCATTTCCGATGTATCCGAAAAATCGGATGTGCCCAAGTAGGGAGATCGGTAGTGTTTCCCGCAGTTCATCGGGTCCGGAGAGGGCTCGGGCCGAGCACATCGGTCGTCTCCTGGAGAGGGTCCGCCGGTGTCCTCTCCCGTATCCGCGTCCTCTTCCGGCCCGGTGACCTGGTCAGGTCTGGTGGCGGTGCGGGTCGAAGCTCCATCGGTTATCGCTTCGGGAGCCGGAGGTCGCGAGGTTCGAATCCCGCCGGGCCCTTCTCGGGGCGCGTCGTCCAGCGGTCCAGGACACCCGAACAGTCGCTGGCGGCCTACCGCGGGGCCGTCAACCAGCAGGCTCGCGTCGTGGTCGCCGCGATGACCGCCGCCGGGTACTCGATCGGCGACCCGAGGGACACGGGTGTCCTGAACGTCGCGGGGGTGGACGCGTCGCTGCCGCTGGTCGTCAACGGGTTCGTCCGGAGCTGACCGGGCAGGCGCGCGACGGCCCCGGCGCCGGAAGCCGCCGGGGCCGCCGG
>NZ_BAAAVI010000098.1:0-25926 GCF_039534445.1 Streptosporangium fragile
TATCGTCATCGGGGATCTGCGGGAAAACGTTCGTCACGGTCATTTCTGATCCCTTGCGTTGGTTGCCAACAGGCCCGTTCCACGGCCGGCCATCGCGCCTTGCTTCAACCCCGCCCGGCCTCGTCTCGCCGGCGCCCCGGGCACCCGGACCGAGCGTCGCCTTTCACCATCGGCAATCGCTCGATCACCCACCGTCACGTCCAAGGGCACGACGTATGGGTACCTGTGACGTCCAGCCGATCCGGGGCAGCGGATACGACCTCCCGCGTGCCGCAACCGCTCACGCCAGGCCGCTCCCCGGCGGCCGATCTGTCACCGCGCGCGGACCTCACGGTCCGGCACGGCCGGGAGATTCACAGTCGCCGGTCACCCGCACCGGGGTTCCCGATCTCCATACCGGCGCAGCACCGCGTGGTGATCGGCCCCCAATGGGGCCACCGGATCACACCGCCCGTTCCGGAGATGCCGGAGATGTTCGCCGGCCCGCGCCGTCGCCCCGGGGAGTGGCACGGACACCCTCGGGACCGCCGGCGCCGGAACGGCGGCCCCGCCCGTGAACTCGTGATTTCTCCTCGGCTGCTGACAGTTCTTCGCATGCACTGACAGACCCAATTGACTACTCCGATACCGGCGAGCACTCCCGCGATTCCGCGTGGCAATACTCCACTGACGCCATTGGACTTTGACAGGAAGCCGCTTGGATCTTTCTTGGTCCTTGTCAGCAACCGGCTAGCATTCCCGCCGGTTCGAGTGGGTGTGTTCGTTCCACCCCGGATGAGCCGCGCAGACGGGCGTCCGGCCCACCGAAGAACCCACCCGCGAGACCCGCGACGCGCCGGGAGTTCCGATGAGCCCGGGGCACTTCGCGGCGCCGGCACCTCGCAAACCGGGACGGGCGGGCCCGCACGGGCACCGAGGACGCACCGCCCCCGTTTTTAAGGTAGATCTTTTTACCGGTAGTTTACCAACCGGAAACCAAGGAGGCCACTGACATGGTCATTTGCCGGCGAGTGCGATCTCGCACTGCTTGGTGCGGCCTTTGGTCTGTCTTGACCTCCTCCTTCCGCCGGGTAACCTCCTTCGTCACGGAAGACAACTGGCCAAAGGCGCCGCCACACGCGTCCCGACCCTCCCCGTGGTCGTGCCGCGTGAACGCGCCGTCGCTCGACCCCGTCTCCCGGCGGCCAGGTCGCGAGGCGGCGCGACCACGCCCACATGGCCACCGGGGGTCCTCGGAAGATCTATGACCCCTGACATGCAGAAGCTCATAGAGCTGCTGGAGAGCGAACTCGGATACGCCGAGAGGAGCGGCGGTTACACGAAGTTCGGCGACTGGTACGGCAAGACCGTCGAGTTCGACGCCGATTACACCTCGGCCCCCTGGTGCGACATGTATCTGTCGTGGGCGGCCTGGAAGCTGGGCTACCAGGAGTGGGTCGGTCAGTTCGCCTACACCGTCTACCACGCCCAGTGGTTCAAGGAGCAGGACGCCTGGGGCACCACCCCGGAGCCGGGGGCGCTCGTCTTCTTCGACTGGAGCGGTTCAAAGAAGATCGACAAAATCGATCATGTGGGCATCGTGACGAAGGTCGTCGGGAACAAGATCCACACAATCGAGGGCAACATCGACGGCGGGGTCGCGAAGCGTAAGACGCGCGACACCGACAAGGTCGTGGGGTACGGCTACCCGGAGAAGGTCAAAGCCCGCCTGGAGCGGGAGGCGTCCGAGAAGAAGGTCGTCGTCAAGCCGGGCGGGGCGAGCGGGGACAACCTGGTTCAGGTGAGCCCCGGTCTCGACCTGTTCGCGCTGGTCCCGCCATCCGGTGGCGCGCGGGAGGGGGCGACGCCCGCGAAGGACGGTCAGGCCGAGGCGGCTCCGGAACACGCCGGATCCGCCGCCAGGACGGCGTCCGGTTCCCGGGGCGGCACGGCGGCCCCGGGAACGGGAGAAGCCTCCGAGGGCACCGCGCAGGGCTCCCGGCCGGCCGCCGAGGGCTCGGCCCCGGCGCCGGTCCCCGGCAAGCACGCCAAGCCCGCGACCGCCGGCACCAGCGCGCTCGCGGTCACGCCCACCGCCGCCGCCCGCGACGTCGCCGTGCCCGCCCCCGAGCTCGGCACCCCGACCATGCTCGCCCCGGTGCTGCTCGCCGCGGTCGCGATCCTCGCGACCGCCAAGGTGAAGCAGTCGAAGGCACGGCTCGCGTTCGCCACGGCGGGCGGCGCGTCCGCTCCCTCGGCCCGCCGCGCCCCGGGCCGCCGCGCGGCCGGCCGGCGCCGCAGGACGGTGGGCGCGCCCGTCTCCACCCGCGAGCTCCGCGGGACCCACGAGGCCGTCGCCACGACCACGCTCGCGCCCGCCGCGGCCACCGGGCGTCCCTCCCTCACGACCGCCGCCGCCCACGTCGAGGAGACCCTGGCGGCCGGGCTCAGGCAGGACGCGCTCACGGCCGGGTTCACGGAAGAGGTCCTCGCGACCCGCTTCGCGGAGGACGTCCTCGCGACCGGCCCCGCAGAAGAGGTCCCCGCGACCGGCCTCGCGGAGAGCACCCCCGCGACCGCCGGCGCCGAGGAGGTCCTCGCCGCCGACCGCCTCCGGGCCGTCCTCGCGGCCGAGCAGACGTGGGACGCCTTCGCGGCGGGCCGGGCGCGGAACGCCCTCACGACCGGCGACGCGGCCGACGTCACGCGGGACGGCCGCGTGCGGGACACCCTCATGACCGGCCGCGCCCAGGGGGCGTTCGCCGCGCAGCGGCGTGCGGAGCGGCCCCGGGTCCCCTACCAGGGCAGGCGCCGCCGCCTGCAGGAACGGTCCGGGAGTGAACTCTCGGCCTTCGTCCAGGACGCCCCGCTGCGCGGGCGCCGTCACCGCCGGGCCGACACGGCGGCCGGATCCGACGCCCCGGTCTTCGCTCCTCGCTCCACCACCTCGCCCGTGACCGCCCGCCCCAGGAGGTCGGGGACGGGACCGGTCGCACCCGCCATGACGGCCGTGCCCGCGGGGCCGGTGTCGGCCGCGGAACCGGTCCTGACCGGTCGCCGGCACCGGCGTGCCTCATCGGCCACCGTCACCTCGACCGCGGTGGCGACTCCCACCACCGCGACCGTCCCGGACGCCGCCCCCGTCCCGGATGCCGGGCCGCTCCACGGCGAGCCGGGTGACGCCCTGATCCGCGGCGGATACCGGGGGCGCCGCAGGGCCCAGGCGCCGGTCTGACGGGTGCCCGGTCCGGAAACCGGAGGCCGGGCGTCCCGGCACGGATTCCTTCCGGGCGCCTGGAGAGCGCCTAGAAGTACTCGGCCGCGAAGGCCGCGAGGGCCGTGACGGCGTCGCGACTACGGCGCCAGGGGCGGACGACCATACGGTCCACGCCGAGCTCCTCCCACCGGGGGATCTCGGCGGGGCCGCCCAGCTCGTACGCGTGCGCCGTGATCGAGAAAGGACGGCCGTCGCGGAGCGCGGCGAGCCTGGCGAGCTGGGGGCGGATCGTCTCCAGCGAGTGCGGCATGCCGATCCAGCCGTCGCAGAGCCGGGCGGCCCGCCGCAGGGCGGCGCCCGACTCGCCTCCGGCGAGGATCGGCAGGCGTTCCTGCACCGGTTTGGGCTCGAAGGCGACCTCGGGGAAGTCGTAGAAGCGCCCGGCGTGGGCGACGACCGGCTCGGACCAGAGCCGCCGGGTCACCTCGATCGCCTCGTCCAGCCGGGGCCCCCTGCTGGCGAAGTCGACCCCCGCGGCCCGCCACTCCCCCTCGTACCATCCGGCGCCGACCCCGCAGATCGCCCGCCCGCCGGAGACCCGGTCCAGGGTGGCGAAGGCCCGCGCGGAGCTGAAGGGGTGCCGCAGCGCGTACAGGTACACGGCGGTGCCGAGCCGGACCCGTGAGGTCAGCCCGGCCAGCCAGCACAGGTAGGCGGGGGCGTCGAACAGCGGGGTGGCCGGGGAGATGCCGGGCCGGTCGGTGCCCGGGTAGACGGCCGTGGACAGGTCGGTGGCGAAGACGAGGTGCTCGGGCAACCAGACCGACTCGAACCCGAGCTCGTCGGCGGCGACCGCGACGTCCCTCCAGGCGTCCGGGTGGATCAGCCCGAGCGGGACCCCGAACCTCACCGCCGCCACCCCACTCCGGGCTCGGCGAGAAGACCGGCGAGCAGCCAGGCGGGCCGCCGTCGCCGCGCTCCGGCCCGAAGCTCCCGCCCCACCGGCATGACGCACAGATCCACGACACCAACCTAGCGCACGCTTGGTATCGGCGTACAGGGCGGGCCGTACGGTACCGGCCCCCGGAACGGCCGGAGCGCGGAGCCGGCCCGGGCGATACGGACAAGACAGTGATGGGACCGCCGGCCAGACTCCTATGAGGTCACGCGCCGCGTCCGGTGAGTGCAGGTGAACGCCTCCCGGCTCGGGGTCGGCAGATCGCGTTGAAGACATCGCGGTCTCGGACGATGGGCCGAACCCCACCGGGAGACGTTCGCCCGCATCCTCACTGTCAGCCGAGGTAGGCGGCGCGGACCGCGGGGTCGTCGCGGATCTCGGCGGGGGTGCCGGAGGCGATGACCCTGCCGAGGTCGAGGACGACGAGGCGGTCGCAGACGCCCATGACGAATCCCATGTCGTGCTCGACCAGCAGGATCGTGGTGTCGAGCGCGCCGACGACCTCCCGGAGCCGGGCCGTCTGGTCGGCGTCGAGGCCGGAGGTGGGCTCGTCGAGCAGGAGCAGCGCGGGGCCGTCGGCCAGCGCCCTGGCCAGCTCGACCAGGCGGCGCCGCCCCACGGGGAGCGCGATCGCGTAGGCGTCGCGCACCTCGGTCAGCCCGCACAGCGCCAGCACCTCGTCCACCCGCTCCCTGCGGGCCCGTTCCAGACGGCGGCGGGCCGGTCGGCCGGCCAGGTCCGCCAGGAGGCCGCCGCCCCCGCCCCGCCACTCCATCGCGGCCAGCACGTTGTCGGCCACGGTGAGCCGGCCGAAGACCTGGGTCCGCTGGAAGGTACGGCGCAGCCCGCCTCTCGCCCGCCGCACGGCCGGGACGCCCGTGAGGTCGCGGCCCCCCACCCGCACCGAACCCGACGTCGGCCGCCGCAACCCGGAGATCACGTCGAACAGCGTGGTCTTGCCCGCCCCGTTGGGTCCGATCACCCCGCAGACCTGGCCCGGCGGCACGTCGAACGAGACCTCGGAGAGCGCCCGGACGCCTCCGAAGGACACCGACACCGCCTGAACGCCCAACGCCGCACCCATCGACGGCCCACCACCCTCGTCCGCGGCACCGCGTGCCGTCCTCCCTGATCCACCCGGCTCCGAAAGCGGGTCCGGCCCCGCCCGCCGGGTCCGCGGGCGGCTCATGAGACGCCCAGGTAGGCGGCGGTGAGGCGGGCCTCGTCCACCTCCGCGCGCGGCCCGGTCCAGGTGACCCGGCCCAGGCGCATGAAGGCGACCGTGTCGGCCAACTCCAGGGCCGAGGTGGCCTTCTCCTCCACCAGGAGGAGGGCGACTCCGCGTTCGCGGAGTTCGGCGAAGACGCCGAAGACCTGCTCCACGACGAGCGGCGCCAGGCCCAGCGACGGCTCGTCGGCGATCAGCACGCGGGGCGGCCTGACCAGCGCCGGGGCGAGGGTGAGCAGTTGCTGCTCCCCGCCGGACAGGGCACCGGCCGCCAGACCCCGGCGCCGGGCGAGCTGGGGCAGCCGCTCGTAGACGGGGTCGGGGTCGGCCAGCCAGGTCCGCAGGTTCTCCTCGACGGTCAGCCCGGGGAAGATCCCCCGCCCCTCCGGGGCGAGCAGCACACCGTCGCGTGCCCTGCGGTACGCGGGCCGGGAGGTGACGTCCACCCCGTCGAGGACGACCCGGCCGGCCGTCACCGTCAGGTCCCCGGCGGCGACCGCGCAGGCGGTGGACTTGCCCGCGCCGTTCGCCCCGAGCAGCGCCACGACCTCTCCCGGCCGCACCGCCAGGTCCACCCCCCGCAACACCGTGACGTCCCCGTACCCCGCGACCACGTTCTCCAGCCGGAACAGCGCGCCGGGGGCGCCGGACGCGTCGCGCGGCGCCGCCCCGTTCCGCGCGGCGAGTCGCTCCGGGGACGGGGTGGTCCCGTCGGCCGCGGCCCCGTCCGGCCGGTGCCCGGCGGACCCGGGCACGGCGGACCCGGGCACGGCGGACCCAAGCACGGCGGGACCGGCCGGAACGGGCCCGGCGGAGGCGGGGACGTCCGCCTCCCGGGGGGCCGCCGCGTGGTCGTGGCGCGACCGGCGGGCGCGGCGGCGGTGCCGGGCCTCGGCCATCTGGGCGAGCACCCCGTCCGGGTGCCTGGCCAGGATGATCCCGCCGGTGCCGAAGAGGATCGCGCCGACGTGGGCGGAGACGCCCCAGGAGGCCAGCAGTTCGGGGAAGACCGCGGCGATCAGCCCGCCCAGCACGGCGCCGCCGATCCGGCGGACGCCCTGCAGGACCACCACGGCCAGCCAGACGAAGCCGGCGAAGGCCGGCAGGTCGGTGGCGGTCACCGAGCCCTTGGAGACCGCGAACAGCACCCCGCCCAGCCCGGCGATCCCGGAGGCCAGCGCGAAAAGCGTGATTTTGGTCCGGGCGGCCGAGATGCCGGAGGTGGTCGCGGCGGCGGGGGCGGATCGCACGGCCAGGACGGCCCGGCCGGAGGCCGAGCGCTCCAGGTTCCGCACCAGAAGCGTGACCAGCCCGATCAGGGCGAGCAGCAGCACGACCCGGACGCGGGGGTCGGTGGTGTCGGTGAAGCCCAGCCCGATCGCGGGCAGCGGCCAGCCGATCGTGCCGTTGCTGAACGCGTCGATCTGGAAGAGGACCTGGTCGGCGAGGAGGGCCAGGGCGAGCGTGGCCAGGGTGAGGATGCGCCCGCCCAGCCGGAGCGCGGGCAGCGCGACGAGCACGCCCACCGCGGTCGCCCCGAGCACCCCGAGCAGGATCGCCACCGGGAACGGCCATCCCGAGGAGAACGCCCAGCCGCAGGTGAGCGCGGCCATCGAGGCGAAGGACGCCTGCGCGAGGTTGACCATGCCGCCGATGCCGGTGACGACGACGAACGAGCAGAAGATCAGCGCCAGGACGAGCCCCTGGGCCACCACGCCCACGAAGAAGTCGTCGGCCGGGCGGGTGAGGGTCCAGGCGAGCAGCGCGACCAGGCCGAGCGCCCACGGCAGGCGCCGCCGCCACGGCGGCAGGTCGGCGAGGTGGTCGGGCGGCGGCGCGTCCTCGGCGGCGGACCCGGCGACGCGCTCCCTGGAGCGGTTGAGCAGGATCAGGCCGGCGAACAGCAGGATCACCGGCACCGCCGTGCGCAGCCCGGTGACGTCCTCGGCGAAGTCGGCGTACCCGGCGACGAGGTTCTGCACCACGCCGAGCCCGAGGCCGGCCGCGAACGTCCACGGGATCGACCGCAACCGCCCGAACACCGCGGCGGTGGCGGAGACGAACAGCATGACCGTGAAGGCCGTGGAGTCGAGGCCGATGGTTGGGGCCGCCAGCACCCCGGCGAGTCCCGCGAGGGTGGAGCTGAGCGTCCATGCCACGGCCGAGGAGGCGTCGGCGTCGATGCCGCGCAGCGTGGCCAGCCGGCGGCGGTCCACCGCGGCGCGCATTCGCAGGCCGTACGGCGTGTGCCGCATGAAGGCCCAGAGCCCGGCGGCGGCCAGCGCCGCGAAGGCGAAGGTGATGAGCTGGTCGGAGTCGAGGTGGACGCCGCCGAAGGTGTAGGTGACCGGCGGGTAGGGGCCGAGGCCGTGCGGCAGCGAGGTCGCGTCGGCGCGCGGCAGCCCGAGCGGCTCGGCGACCAGGTCCACGATCCACAGTCCCAGCGCGGGCAGCGCGATGGTCAGGCCGATGGTCCCGACGATCTGCGCGGTCTCCCCCGCCTGCGCGAGCCCACGGAACATGGCGCGGTGCAGCGCGTACCCGAGCAGCGGGGAGAACACCGCCACCGCGATCAGTCCGGACGCCCAGGCCGGCAGCCCGGCTCCCACGTTGAGCTGGAAGAACAGCAGCGCGGCCAGGAACCCGACGGCCCCGTGGGCGAAGTTGAACACGCCCGTCGCCGAGTACGACAGGGTCAGCCCCGACGCCATGACCGCGAAGACGCCCCCGGTGACGAGGCCGCTAAGGATGTAACCAACAAACTCGGACATGAGGGCCTTCACCCCGGGATTTCGCGCCTGACTGCTGACATCTCTCGGGCCGCGCCCACCGGGCGCGTGGGCGGCAGGTCGTGCCCGCTATCTCAGCGGGACGTTGTCGAAACACTTCATGTTCTTGGCCACCTTGAAGGCGCCGCCCTCGAGCTTGACCAGGGCGCCGCAGCCGTTGGGCTCGTCATGATCCCTGGGGTACCGGATCCGGCCGAAGCCCGCGTTCTCGTACGTGAACGAGCCGTTGGCGGTGGCCAGGAAGCTCTCCCTGGTCAGGTCCTTGCCGGTCTGTTCCAGGATCTTCAGGAAGATGTCGGCGGCCCAGTAGCCGATGGCCAGGTGCTGGGTGAGGACGGTACCCGGGGCGACCTTCTCCACGTCCGCCTTGAGCTGGGTGATCTCCGGGGCCGGTGACTCGAAGGGCTCGAACATGGGCGCCGCGATCACGCCTTCGAGGGCCCGCGCGGTGGCCGGATCGGCGAGGATCGCGGCGTCGTAGCTGGTCGCGTCGGAGAGCAGCCCGCCGTACCCGGCTTTCTTCAGCGCGCTGTACAGCCCGGTGTTGAACTTGGTGCCCGCGATGACCGAGACCACCAGGTCCGGCGGCCCGCCCTGGTCGGAGGTCATGATCTTGTTGATGTACGGCAGCCAGTCGGGCGGCGGGGCGGCCGCGGGCAGGCCGGAGTTGACGCCGACCACGGTGAAGCCCGCGGCCTCGAAGGACTGCGAGATGGTCCGCCCCCCGTACTTGCTGCCGCTGGAGTCGGTGGTCTGGACGTAGACGGTCTTGCCCGCCGACCCGCCGATGAGCTCGGCCATCTGGTTGCCCCACCAGGTCTGCGAGCCCGCGCCCGGCCGGGGCGCCAGGCAGCCGTTGTAGCCGAACCCGGTCCTGGTCCCGCACCACTGCGGGCCGGTCGCCCAGCCGAACCACGGCACGCCCTGCTGTTCCAGGAAGGTCGCGCCGCCGAAGTTGGGCGCGTGCACGGGCACCAGCGCGAAGACCTTGTCCTTCTGGACCAGTTTCTTGGCCGCCGCGTCCCCCTTGGCCGCGTCCTGGTTGTCGTCCTCGGCGCCGGTGAACTCGATGGTGCGGCCGTGCACGCCGCCGGCGTCGTTGGCCCGCTGGAACCGCGCCCTGGCCCCGATCTCGGCGTCCTTGGTCGAGTAGCCGCTCGCGCTGGTCTTGGTGAGCACCCCGCCCACTTTGACCGTCGTGGCGGTCACCCCGGGCGCCTCGCCCGAGCCCCCGCCCCCGGTGGCCCGCTGCTCGGCCGCACAGCCCGCGGTGGCCAGCGCCGCCGCGGCCACCAGGCCGATGAGTCGCACTGCCTGCCGTCCCATTGGTCGCTCCCTGCCGTGCCGTACGGCTCACACCGGCCCCAATTTGGCCTAGCGCTCGCTTGGTTTCGTCAGCGTAAATTTGGCCGCCCGGGGTGTCAATGGACCGGGGCACCCCCGGACGCCACCCCACCCCACCGCCCTCCGCCGCCTCCGCCTTCCGTTCGCCGGAACCGACACCGCCCGCACACCAAGCAACCGCTTGCTTATACCCTCCCTCCGGGCTAGCGTGCGGAACGGCACGGGTCCTCGGCGCGACGGGAGCTGACATGTTGATGCGCGCGGCGGTGCTCACCGCGTTCGGGGCGGCGCTGGAGGTCCGCGACGTCGAGATCGCCGATCCCGGCCCCGGTGAGGTCCGCGTCCGGATCAAGGCGTCCGGCGTGTGCGGCTCCGACATCAAGGCACTGGACGGCAGGAGCCCGGTGGTGCGGCGGCTCCCCTTCGTCCTCGGCCACGAGAGCGCCGGGATCGTGGAGAGCGTCGGCGGGGGCGTGACCGGCGTCGCGCCGGGCGACCATGTGATCATCGCGATGAACGGCCCCTGCGGGCGCTGCCGCAACTGCGGCGCAGGACGGTTCCACCTGTGCGCGGGCACGGCCAGGATGGCGGCCATCATGGGCACGATGCGCGACGGCACCACCCGGATCCGGGTGGACGGCGACGACGCCAGGACGATGATCGGGATCGGCTCGTTCGCCGAGTACGCGGTGGTCAACGAGCCCATGTGCGTGAAGATCGCAAAAGACGCGCCGTTCGGCACCATGTGCCTGCTGGCCTGCGCGGTGATCACCGGTGTCGGCGCGGTGCTGAACGTCGCCCGGGTCACCCCCGGCTCCAGCGTGCTGGTGGTCGGCTGCGGCGGGGTCGGGCTGAACGTGGTGCAGGGCGCGGCGCTGGCCGGGGCGACGACCATCGTCGCCGCCGACGTGGCCGAGGGGAAGCTGAAGCTGGCCGAGGAGTTCGGCGCCACCCACACGGTCCTCCCCGCCGACCTGCCCGCACAGGTCGGCGAGATCGTCCGGGGCGGGGTGGACTACGCCTTCGACGTCACCGGTGTCCCCCGCGTGCTCGGCGAAGCCTTCGCCGCCACCCGGCCCGGCGGAACCACCGTGATGGTGGGCAGCCCGCCCCAGGGGCGGCCGCTCAGCGTCGACCCCGGCCTGCTGTTCGCCTCCCGGCGCCTGATGGGCACCCAGGGCGGGGACGCGGCGCCGCTGCGGGACCTGCCCATGCTCGCCGAGCAGTACCTGCGCGGCCGCCTGGACCTCGACCGCCTGGTCAGCGAGCGCGTCCCGCTGGAGGGGGTCAACGAGGCGATCCGCCACGTCCGCGAGGGCGCGGTGGCGCGCAGCGTCATCGTCTTCGACTGAGCGCGCCCCGCGACCGTGTCACGCGTCCCGCGCCTCTCAGCCGCGCGCCGCGCCGACGAGTTCCCCGCGCGGCTCCTCCACGGGCTCCTCCTCCTCGTCGTGGCCCTCGATGGAGAGGTTGGGCAGGATCCGGTCCAGCCAGGCGGGGCACCACCAGTTGTACCTGCCCAGCAGGACCATGGTCGCCGGGACCAGAAAGCCCCGGATGACGGTGGCGTCCACCGCGATGGCCACGGCCAGGCCGACACCGAAGATCTTGACCATGGGGTCGGGGTAGGCGATGAAGGCCACGAAGACGGCGACCATGATCAGTGCCGCGGAGGTGATGACCCGGCCGGTCGAGCCGAGCCCCTGGGCGACCGCCCTGCGGTTGTCGCCGTGCCGCAGGTACGCCTGCCGCACGGCGGTGAGCAGGAAGACCTCGTAGTCCATCGAGAGGCCGAACAGCACCGCGAACAGCATCAGCGGGATGTAGCTGTCGATCGGCACCGAGAAGAACAGCGTGGTCAGGTAGGAGCCGTCCACGTCGACCGGCGTGTCCATGCCGACCAGGCCGCTGCCCAGGCCCATGGAGAAGACGAGCGAGAGCGCGCCGAACGCGGCGCCGAGCGAGACCAGGTTCATCAGCGCCGCCTTGAGCGCGACCACCGGCGAGCGGAAGGCCAGCAGGAGCAGGAGCGCGCTCAGCAGGACCACCACGCCGACGACCAGCGGCGTGCGCTCGGCGATCCTGGCGCTGGCGTCGGCCATGCCGGCGACCTCGCCGCCCACGTGCACCGTCGCCCCCTCGATCCGGATCGCGCGCACGTCCTCGACCACCTCCAACGCCCGGGGGTCGCTGGGAGAGTAGTCGGAGACGGCCCGCACCATCGCCGCCGTACCCGCGTCGTTGAGGATCGGGTCGGCGACGTGGGCCATCCCGTCGACGGCCGCGACACGGTCCTTGAGGTTCTGCAGCACGGCGGGTGTGGGCTCCCTGTCGACGATCTTCGTCTCCAGGTCGGCCACCACGACGAGGGGGCCGTTCATGCCGGGCCCGAATCCGGCCTGCAGGAGCTCGTAGGAACGCCGCTGGTCGGTGCCGCGGTCGGCGTAGCCGTCGTCGAGCGGACCGAGCTTGAGCGCCAGGGCGGGCGCGGTCAGCGCGGCCAGGACCGCGACGCTCAGCGCGAGCACCCCCCAGGGCCGCTTGGCGACCCAGTCGCCCAGCGAGGCCCAGCCGGAGGAGGCGCCGTGACTGCCGCGACGGCCCATGAACGGCAGGCGGAGGGCGTTGATCCGGTGCCCGAGCATGCCGAACAGCGCGGGGACCAGGGTGACCGAGGTGAGCACCGCGCAGACGACCGAGATGCCGGTGATCCAGCCGAGCGTCCGCAGCAGGGGGAACCCGGCGAGCATGAGGGCGCTGAGCGCGATGACCACGGTGCCGCCGGCGAACACCACGGCCCCGCCCGAGCTGCCGACCACCCGGCGGACCGCCTCGTGCACCGGCACCCCGTCCGCCAGCAGCTTGCGGTGCCTGCTGAGCAGGAAGAGCGCGTAGTCGATGCCGACACCGAGACCGATCATCGTCGCCATGATCGAGGCCTGCTTGGGCACGTCCACGATGTGGCCGAGCAGGCTGATCACGCCCAGCCCGGTGGCGATGCTGACCAGCGCCGTGAAGATCGGGATCATCGCGGCGACCAGCGTGCCGAACGCGAACAGCAGGACCAGCAGCGCGCAGATCACACCGATGACCTCGCTGGTGCCGGTCTTGATCTCCTTGTCCGCCGGGGTGGACGCGTCGGCCGGCACCGCCTCGATGCCCAGGGCCCTGACCGGCTCGGCCGCCTCGGACAGCCGCTTGGTGGTCTCGGCCAGCTTGGAGTTGTCGTGCCCCTCCAGCTTGACCGTGATCATGCCGATCTCCATGCTGGGCGCCAGGCCGCCGACACGGTAGGGAGTCTCCACCTCGACCACGTGCGGGACCTCGCGGATCCGGTCCATCGCCCGGTGCACCGCGCGCACCCGCCGCTGGGCGGTGAGGGGGCCGTCGGGCGAGTAGAGCACGATCTGCACCGTGCCGCCCGGGTCGAAGCCGGGGCCGAAACCGTCGCGCATCAGGTCGTGGGCTCGCTGGGCATCCGTCCCCGGAATGCTGACGTTGTTGCTCACCGGCCCGGGGAACAGCACCGAACCGGCCGTCAGCAGGACGGCGGCGAGCACCCACAGGCCCAGCACGGCCCTGCCGTGCCGCGCGCACCAACCTCCCAGTCGCCCCAGCAAACCAGACATCGGGACCGCCCTATTAAAGTCTGAAATGTGCGTTAAACACTCGTCCTGTACGGACGTACAATCCTACGATCAAGATTAGGCGCGAATACTGGGAGATGCTCTAGATCACGTGGAAATGAGACGATGACCACACTTGAGCACGGTTACGACACGCGGAGCCGGATCCTCGACGCCGCCCGGCAGCTGTTCGCCGAGCGTGGCTACGCCGCGACGTCGCTGGCCGACATCGCCTCGGCGGTGGGCCTGACCAAGACGGCCGTCGCCTACCACTTCCATCCCAAGGACCGGCTGGCCACGGAGCTGATCGCGCCGGCGGCCGAGGACATCGTGACGCTGCTGGAGAGCGAGTACGCCGACGAGCGCGCCTTCACCGAGGCGCTGGTGACCTTCACCGTCCGGCACCGGGCGATCGTCCGGCTCATCCTGGAGGACATCGGCGCCGCCGACGGGGCACCGCCGGGTTCCCCCGGCGAGGCCATCCGCGCCTTCCGCGACGAGATCTACCGCCGCCTGGCCGGTCCCGACCCGGACCCGGCCCGCCAGGTGCGCGCCTGGGCCCTGCTGGGCTCGCTCCAGTCGGTGGTCAAGACGATCGACCTGCCCCAGGAGGTCGTCCGGGAGGTCCTCCTCGCCACGGCCTTCGCCGTTCACGACTCCGCCCGCTGAGCCCGCTCACCCCGCCCCCATCCCGGAGACGGCACGGTCACCCGGGAATGGCGCGGTCACCCCGGGGCGGCACGGCTCAGTCTCCGACCTCGGCGGAGGCGTGCTCTCCCGGGACCGGTTCCTGCGGGGTCGGGCCAGGCAGGGTGGAGGTCTGGGTCGGCTCGGGCTCGGGCTCCGGCCCGGTCTGGGCCTCGACACCGACCGTGATCACGACCGTCGCGCCGGGGCGGAGGCAGCGGCCGGGCGCCGCGCTCTGCGCCAGCACCACGCCCGCCTGCCCGGGGTCGGTGACGAGCCGCGCCCGCGCCCGCGCGCCGAAGCCCGCCGCGGCGAGCGAGGCGGACGCGTCGGCCTCGCTCCGGCCGGTCACCGAGGGCACCTCGGCACCGTTCCGGGACACGACGAGCGCCACCGCGGTACCCGAGGTGACGCGCTTGCCCTCACCCGGGGAACTGGCGAGCACCTGCCCGGCGGGCTGGTCGGAGCAGCGCACGCTCACCTCGCCGGTGGCCAGGCCCACCTGGGCGAGCACGGCCTCGGCCGCCCTCCTGCCGAGCCCGGCCAGCGTCGGCACCCGGATCCCGGCGGAGACCTCGATGTCGACCTTGCTCCCCTTCTCCGCCGCGGCACCCGCCTCCGGCCAGCTCCGGAGCACCTGCCCGACCGGCCGGTCGGAGTCGACGGCCCTGATGTCCCCGGCGGCCAGCCCCGCCCGCTTGATCAGACGGGCCGCCTCGGCACGGTCCAACCCGACGAGGGACGGGACGGGCACCGTGTCGGGGGGCGACAACGGCGCGGAGCTGGCGCCGACCGCCCGTGGGGGTCTGGCCTGGGTCGTCTGCGACGGCCTGGCCGAGGGCTCCGCCCGGTGCGACTGCGGCGTGGTCTCCGCCTGCGCGCTGGTCTCCACCACCGGGACGGCGGGCTGCGCCTGCGGGCCCTGCCCGCCTCCGCCGCTCAGCGCCGGGACCAGCACCCCCGCCAGCACGGCGGCGCTCACCAGCAACGCCCCGGAGACCGCGACCGAGGCCCGGGTGGCGGCCCGCCCCGGATGGGTCCGGTGCCCGTCGACGTCCTCGTCCCCGATGAAGCCCCCGCCTCCGGCAAGGCCCCCGCCCGCGGTGGAACCCCCGCCTCCCGAGAGGGCCTCGCCCCCGGTGGGACGGCCGCGCCCCGTCTGCCCGGCCCACCCGGCGAGGGCGACGCGCCTGGCCCACCGCCCGGACGCCTCCGCGTCCCCGGACGCTCCGAAGAGGGCGAACGCCCCGGACACCCCGCCCCCGGACACTCCGGAGACCTCGCCCCCGCCGGGCGTCCCGGGCCCGCGGGAGGTGACCGGCGTCGCGAGGGCACGGGTGTTCAGGGCGGCGGACGGCGCGGAGCGCGAGGGGGACAGGGCCGCGTGGTGGCCGTCGTCGCCCAGCAGGGCGAGCAGCAGCTCCCTGCTGGTGGGACGGTTGCGGGGGTTCTTGTCGAGGCAGTCGGCGACCAGCGCGCGGAGCGGCCCGTCGAGGCGGCCCAGCTGCGGGTCGGCGGTGAGGATGCGGTGCAGGACGGCCGCGATCGAGTCCTGCCCGAAGGGCGCCTGGGCGTTCGCCGCGAAGCACATCGTGGCGCCCCAGGAGAAGACGTCGGCCGCCGGATCGATGCCGACCCCCTCCACCTGCTCGGGCGCCATGTAGGCGGGGGTGCCCGCCCCGCGGCCGCTCTGCGTGGCCGCCGCGTCCAGCGCCCTGGCCAGCCCGAAGTCGATGACCCGCGGCCCGTCGGGGCCGAGCAGCACGTTCTGCGGCTTGAAGTCGCGGTGCACGATCCCGGCCCGGTGGATGGCGGCCAGGGCGGTCGCCGTCCCGATGGCCAGACGCTCCAGTGCCCCGCCCTCGCGGGGCCCGCCGACCGCGACCTCCCGGTGCAGGGAGGGGCCGTCGACGTACTCGCTGACGATGTACGGCCGGTCGCCGTCCAGCCCCGCGTCGATCACCTGCGCAGTGCAGAACCGGGCCACCTGCTTGGCCAGCTCGACCTCCCGCAGGAACGCCTCCGGGTCGTCCCCGACGGAGGCGTGCAACAGCTTGACCGCGTAGGGCTCCAGGCCCGTGTCGGTACGTACGGCGACGTAGACCGCCCCCTGGCCGCCCTCACCCAGACGACCGACGATCTCGTAGTCACCAAGTCTTGCGGGATCCCCCGTCTTGAGCGGCTGCGCATACGGCACGCGAGCCTCCCCTCGCCGCCACCCTTCTCACTCAAGAAGAAGCATCGCCGACAGTCAACGGGGGTGAAGCGCTTGTGCCCCTCACCGTGACACTGATGTGATGCTCAAGTCAGGGCAAGCAGGACACATAACTCGGATGACACGGCTCAGCGCGGCAGGAAACGCGGCAGGAAGGCCGCGTACTCGTCCAGCACGCGGAGGACCCGGTCGGCCGGGGCGCTGGGGAGGTCGAGCACGACCTCCTCGATGCCCAGCCCGGCGTAGTAGTCCAGTTTCTCCGCGCCGGGCCGCGTACCGAAGGGGATGACCCGGGCCGGCTCCCGCCCGGCCTTCTCGCAGGCCTCGCGCAGGGCGGGCAGCGCGGCCCTGACGCCCCGGCCGCCGATCGGCATCCACCCGTCGGCGTACTCGGCGATGTGGGCGAAGAGCTTCGGTCCCGCCGCCCCGCCCAGGTAGACGGGCGGCCCGGAGACCGGCTTGGGCCAGGACCAGGAGGGCTCGAAGGCGACGTGGCGGCCGTCGAACCCGGCCACGTCCCGGCTCCACAGGGCCTTCATCGCCAGTACGTGCTCGCGGGCGATGTCGCGGCGGGAACGGAACCCGCCGGGCCCGCAGTGGTCCTCCACCTCCTCGACGTTCCAGCCGAACCCGACACCGAGCACCACCCGGCCGCCGGACAGGTGGTCGAGGGTGGCCACGGCCTTGGCCGTGACGATGGGCTCGCGCTGGGCGGCCAGCAGGATGCCGGTGCCGAGGGAGATCCGGCCGGTCACCGCGGCGGCGTGGGAGAGGGCGACCAGCGGGTCGAGCGTGCGCCGGTACTCCTCGGGGAGCACATCCTGCCCGGCGGCGGGGGGTGTGCGGCGGGAGACGGGGATATGGGTGTGCTCGGGCAGGTAGAGGGAGGCGAACCCGCGCTCCTCGACGGCCCGGGCCAACTCGGTGACCGGCATGGACAGGTCCGTGGCGAACATCGTGACACCCAGCCGCATCAGCGCCTCCGCACTCCGACGTACTCCGCACCCCGGCCGGCACCGACGCCCGCACCGGGCACCGACGCCGACGCCCGCACCGGGCACCGACGCCGACGCCCGCACCGGGCACCGGCACCCGCACCGGCTCACCGACCGGCCGACCGGCCGACCGGCGCCGCCATCCCCTCGCCGGACGGCGCCGCCTTCCGGCCGTCCGGGCGGTGTCGCCCTCCGGCCCTCCGCCGCCACCGGGGACACGCCGACCAAGCGGATCCGTTTGGTAAACCAAGCGATTGCTCGGTTATCATTCCTAGGGTAGCGTGCTCACGTCACGGATGACGAGAGCGGGAACACACGGCATTCGCGACACGCGCCGGGAGCGGAACCACCGGATGGGCACGGCAATCCTCACGGAAGGGCGCTTATGGCGTTCACGGACTTAGGCGACGTGCGGCTGTTCCACACCGACGACGGGTCGGGCGACACCACCCTGCTGCTCGTCCACGGGCTGGGGGCCGACTCCCACGAGTGGGTGCACCACATCCCCGCGCTGGCCGGGCGGCACCGGGTGATCGCGGTGGACATGCGCGGGCACGGCTACTCCTCCGCTCCGGAGTCCGGCAACACCCCCCGGCGGATGGCCGACGACCTCGCCCGGCTCTGCGCCGCGCTCGGTGTGGAATCGTGCGTCCCGATCGGCCACTCGATGGGCGGGCAGATCGTCTCCCACCTGGCCGTGGAACACCCCTCACTGGTCAGGGCGCTGGTCACGGTCGACCCCGGGTACGGCTTCACCGGCCCGGTCGCCGACCGCTTCCCCGCGATGATCGAGGAGATGCGCGAGGACGTCGTGGGGGTGTGCCTGCGCAACGACGAGTGGACCTACACCCGCGCCAGCCCCGGCTGGCTGCGCGAGTGGCATCGGCGCCGCATCCTGGCCACGCCCCCGCACGTGCTGCTCCAGGCGTTCGAGGCGATGTTCGGCGGCCCGGACGCGCTCGGCCTGCGCCCCAACTCCGACACCTACCTCGCGCGCCGGGCCTGCCCGGTGCTCACCTTCTGGTTCGATCCGGCCCAGGCCGCCTGGGAGGCCGGACTGTTCAAGAACCCGCACTCCAAGGCGGTCACCTGGGAGGGCAGCGGCCACCGGCTGCACGAGGAGCGCCCGGGGGAATTCCTCATCGTCGTCACGAACTGGCTAAGGAGCCTGCCGTGAAGTTCTCGTTGATGCTCAACCCGCAGATCCCGGGCTCCGGCTACAGCCAGGAGGAGAACGCCAAGGCCAGAAGGCCGATCGGGCGCGACACCGAGTCGTACCAGAAGCTGCTGGACGAGGTCCGTGAGATCGCCGTCCACGCCGACCGGCTCGGCTTCGACGCGCTGATGATGACCGAGCACCACTTCCACTCCGAGGGTTTCGAGTTCTCCGTCAACCCGCTGATGTTCCTGACCGACCTGGCGGCCAGGACCGAGCGCATCCTGCTCGCGCCGCTCGGCCTGGTGCTGCCCGCCTGGGACCCGATCAGGGCGGCCGAGGACGTGGCCCTGCTCGACCAGTTCAGCAAGGGGCGCCTCCGGCTCGGCGTGGCCCGCGGCTACCAGAACCGGTGGATGAACGTCCTGGGTCAGCGCTGGCGCGCCTCCGCGGCCCGGTCGGACGGGTCGAAGGCCGACGACCGCAACTTCGACGTGTTCGGCGAGGTGCTGAACATCATGAAGATGGCGTGGACGCAGGAGACGCTCCGCTACAAGTCCGAGGTGCTCGACTACGAGGTGCCCTCGCCGTTCGACGGCATCGAGGGCTGGCCCGCGCAGGAGTGGACCAGGACCTTCGGCGCGCCCGGCGAGCTCGACGACGACGGGAGGATCCAGGCGATCTCGGTCTGCCCCCGGCCGTACCAGAACCCCTACCCCGAGCTGTGGCAGCCGTTCACCATCTCCGACCGCTCGGTGATCCGGGCCGCGCAGGAGGACATCCTGCCGTGGATGTTCACCCCGAACCCGGACGAGCACGCGGCCAAGGCCAAGCTCTACCAGGAGGAGTCGGCCAAGTGCGGCCGCGACTACAAGCTGGGCGAGCACACCGGGATCCTCAAGATCGTCGGCATGGCCGACACCCGTGAGGAGGCCATCGCCACCTACGGCAAGAGCATGCAGAAAGACTTCGCCGCCTTCTTCGGCCCGTTCGGCTACCTGGAGGTCCTCCGCAAGGAGGAGGACGACCGCCACCAGCCGATCAGCCCGGAGAAGGGCGACTTCAAGCGCATGAACGAAGTCGAGATGGCCCTGCTCGGCAGCCCCGACGACGTCAAGCGCGGCATCCAGCGCATGCTCGACCGGATGCCGGACCTGGAGTGGTTCGGCCTGTTCATGCAGGGACAGCAGGGGGTCCTCCCCCTCGACACCGTCAAGCGCAACCTCGAACTGTTCGCCACCAAGGTCATCCCCGAGTTCTCCGGCTGACCCGGCCTGGCGTCCGTCGACCATCCGCCGTCCGGGGAGGATCCGGTGCAGTTCTGGCTCGGCGCGTCGTTCGCCGAGACCGGCCAGTTCCTGGAACTGGCCAGGGTCTCGGAGCGGTGCGGCTTCCACACGCTCACGTTGTCGGACCACATCTTCTACGCCGACTTCACGTCGCCCTACCCGTACTCGAAGACCGGCGCGCCCCGCTGGGACGCCACGACGCACTGGCCGGACGTGTGGGTGACGATCGGCGCGATGGCCGCGGTCACCTCGACCCTGCGCTTCGCGCCGAACGTCTACGTCGCCCCGGCCCGCGACCTGTTCACCGTCGCCAAGCAGGTCTCCACGGCCGCGGTCCTGTCCGGGGACCGGGTGACCCTCGGGGTCGGGGTCGGCTGGTGCAAGGAGGAGTTCGTCCAGACGGGCCAGGACTTCCACACCCGGGGCCGCCGGCTGGACGAGATGATCCCGGCGCTGCGCGAACTCTGGGCGGGCGGCACGGTCGAGCACCATGGGACCCACTTCGACTACGGCCCGCTCTCGATCTCGCCGGTCCCGGCCCGGCCGGTGCCTTTCTTCGTCGGCGGCGACAGCGAGCCGGCGCTCCGCCGCGCGGCCAGGCTCGGCGACGGCTGGATCGGCAACCGCGTCTACACCGAGGAGCAGCTCGACCGGGTCCTCGGCGACCTGCGTCGCTACCTGAAGGAGTACGGCAGGCCCGAGGACGACCTGGAGATCATCGCCGCGCTCGCGGTCATGCCCGACGCCGCCACCTACCGCCGCTTCGCCGACAAGGGAGTCACCGGGACGCTGGCCGCGCCCTGGTGGCTGGCCACGCCGGAGGAGAAGGCCCGGCACGGCGACGGCGTCGAGCTCAAGGTCGCCACCCTCGAACGCTTCGCCGAGGAGGTCATCGCGAGGATCTGACGCCTTCCCGGCCCCGGCTCCGGCCGGAGCCGGGTGGCCCGCGGTTCACGGCCCCGCCCGGCGGGCTCCCCGCGCCGCCGCCCATCCCCCGTGCCGGGCGGACCGCGCCCGGCGGCGTGGTCCCCGGCCGTCCTCGGAAGACCACGCGCGGGACCGAGCCGGTAGCCTGGCGGGGTGCTGGAAGAGATCAGGGCGACCCGTTACGTGACACCCCTGCGCGAGGGCGGGTCGCTTCCCGGGGTCATGGAGGCGGACGACCTCGGCACGTACGTCGTGAAGTTCCGCGGCGCCGGCCAGGGCCGCCGGGTCCTGGTGGCGGAGATCGTGTGCTCGGGCCTGGCCCGGCGGCTCGGCTTCCGCACCCCCGAACTGAAGGTGATCGAGGTCGATCCGCAGCTCGGCGCCCGCGAGCCCGACGAGGAGATCCAGGACCTGCTCAAGGCCAGCGAGGGCAACAACCTCGCGGTCGACTTCCTGCCCGGCGCGCTCGGCTTCGAGCCCCTGGCCTGGCCTCCCGATTCCGGCTTCGCCTCCCGCCTGCTCTGGTTCGACGCGCTGGTCCACAACGTCGACCGGAGCTGGCGCAACCCGAACCTGCTCCTCTGGCACGGCGACATCTGGCTGATCGACCACGGCGCCGCCCTCTGGTTCCATCACAACTGGCCCTCCGCCGACCCGCTGCGCGGCTACGACGCGAGCGACCACGTGCTGGCCCCGTACGCCACCCGGCTGCCCGAGGTCGACGCCGAGTTCAGCGGGGAGATCACCAGGGACCTGCTCGACGGGGTGGTGGACGAGATCCCCGACGAGTGGCTGGAGGACGAGCCGGGGTTCGACGGCGCCCAGGCCGTGCGGCAGGCGTACGTCGACCACCTGCTGGCCCGCGCGCAGGGCCCGCGCACGTGGCTGCCCGAACCGTCCGGCGCACCCAGGCAGGAGAGGAAGAGCGGCTCGGTGGGCGCGTTCTGGAGGGACAACCGGTGAAGGACGTCTACGAGTACGCGATCATCCGGGTGGTCCCCCGCGTGGAGCGCGGCGAGCTGATCAACGTGGGCGTGCTGCTCTACTGCCAGCCCCGCGGCTACCTGTGCGCCCGGGTGGAGCTGGACGAGGCGCGGCTGCACGCGCTCGACGCCCACGTGGACCTCGACGGGGTACGGCACGCGCTGGGCGCCTACCAGCGCTCCTGCACCGACGACGCGGGGCCGCTGACCGAGGAGCCGCTGGGCAGCCGGTTCCGCTGGCTGACCGCGCCGCGCAGCACGATCGTGCAGACCGGCCCGGTCCACGCCGGTCTCACCGCCGATCCCGAGGCGGAGCTGGAGCACCTGATGGACCGCCTGGTCCGTCCCTCCCGGGGCGTGTTCCCCGGATCCGATCGGTGACCCGGGCCTTCGGACGCGGACCCGGGGTCATGACCCGGGCACGGGCGGACGCGCACGCGGTACCGGGCGGTGACCACCCGGTATGGCAAGGTGTGGCGGGCTCACCGTCCGGTACCGCGCGCCGCCGGCGTCTTCGTCCGGCGCCGGGCCTGTCCTGACCGGCCGAGGCCACCCACGCCCCCGGACCGGCGGACGCGGAGCGGTCCAATCCGCTTCCAACCAACGGCCAAACCGAGCTCCAAACCGACGCCAAACCGCGTCCGGCATGGTCGTGCCATGAGCACGAAGACGAACGAAATCGCGAAGCCGTCCACCGTCCGGCGCGTCGCCGTGGTGGCCGTCGCCGCCGCCACGGGAATCGTCTGTTCCACCGCCCCGGCCGCCGCCATGGGCGAACGGCGGGTGACCGTGACCAACTCCACCTCGATCGGCCCCGAGACAACGACCCCCGTCGGTCAGAAGTGCCCGTCGGGGGCTCAGTACCTCGTCGGCCTGAGCTTCGAGGGATCGGGCCAGGGGGTCGGCCCGGTCGACCCGAACGACCCGCGCAAGGAGAGAACAACCAACGAGACGAAGATCAAGATCGAGGGCGTCACGTTCGCCAACTATCCGGAGTCTTCCAGCATCACGTTTTCCAATTCCAGCAAGCATGATGAGAAGCCCGTGGTCAAGGTCTCGGGGAAGATCACATTGGAATGCTCGAACGTCAATCCGGGGAAGTTCCCCGAGAAGATCAGTATCTCGACCATCGGGTACACGACCGAGTACGACCGCGACCTGAACGGGATGTGGACGTGGGTGAGGAGTTGGTGCCCCGCCGGAACTCACATCGACGACGGTGGCTACGCCCTGTACGACCACGACAAGGTGAGGGCGTGGCCCTGGGATAGCACCAGCACCGACAGGGAGTGGAAGATGCGCTACGCGGGCGACCCAGGGCAGATGGTCGTCCAAATCATCGAGTGCGTCAAGGACTGATCCGAAGGCCGCCCCGGCCTGCCGCCGGGGCGCTCTGCGGGATCTCGGGAGAATCCGCCGGGGTCGCGCTCTCCGGAAGATCGGCCCGCGGGACCCGGCAGGCCCCACGGAAGAGACCGGGTGCGGCTTCCGCGCGGCCGGAACACCGTCAGGACTGTCAGAACAGGACCGACGTGAACGTGCCGACCTCGGTGAAGCCCGCCTTGCGGTAGGCGGCCCTGGCCGGGGCGTTGTAGTCGTTGACGTACAGCGAGACGATCGGCGCGAAGCAGTCGAGCGCGTACTTGACCACCGCGGCCATCCCGGCCACCGCGTGCCCGCGGCCGCGCATCTCGGGGTGGACCCAGACGCCCTGGACCTGGCAGGCCAGCGGCGTCACCGCGCCGATCTCGGCCTTGAAGACGACCCGGCCGTTCTCGATCCGGGCGTACGACCTGCCGATCCGGATCAGCTCGGCGACCCGGGACCGGTAGAGCGCGCCCCCGTCGCCCACCTCCGGGGAGACCCCCACCTCCTCGGTGAACATCGCCACGCAGGCCGGGAGCATGATGTCGAACTCGTCGGGCCGGACACGCCGGACCAGCGGATCGGCCGGGACCGGTGACGGGCCGGTGGCGATCATCACCGGCTGCGCCCAGCGGATCGCGCGAGCGGGCCCCCAGTACGGCTCCAGGCGCTCCCAGAGCAGCTGGACCGCCTCGGCCGGGCCGACGATCGAGGAGCAGCGGCGGCCCTGCTTGCGCGCGCGGTCGGCGAAGGCGTGGATGGCGTCCGGGCCCGCGTTCACCGGGACCAGGTTGGCCCCCGCGTAACAGAGTGAGGTCAGGCCGCCGCGCGGTCCGAACCCCCACATCTGGCCACCGAGCCTGGCCGGATTGAGACCGACCGAGCGGACCCTGGCGGCGACGAAGACGTTGCCGACAGGGTCGGTGTCGAGGAGCGCCAGGACCTCGTCTCGATCGTTGTCGTCGAGCACGCGCGACGCCGTTGTGCGCAGCATCACTCGATCAGCCTACGCGACCCCTCGGATTTTGGCAGGAACCACCGCAGAGCGTCTCACCTACCTGCTCACATCGCTCCTCGCCGCGACGCGCGCGGTGGGCACGGGCGCGGGGGTGCCGGGGCAGCGGGCGTCCGGCGCCTTGGGCGCGCGGCGGGCCCGGGCCGGGAGCGGCGGGGGCAGGGTGCCGTCCTTGAGGTAGGCGGCCAGGCGCCGGTCGACGCAGCGGTTGCCGCCGAGCGCGACCCCGTGGTTGCCGCCGGGCACGGTCAGCAACCGGGAGCCGGGGAACAGCCTGCGTATGTTCAGCGCGCCGGCGTACGGCGTGGCGGCGTCGCGCTCGGCGTGGATCAGCAGGGCCGGCGGGAGTGACGCGGCGCCGCGGACCCGGACCGGAGTGCCGCCGGGCTCGGGCCAGAACGCGCACGGCGCGTTGTACCAGGCGTTCGGCCAGGTGAGGAAGGGCGCCCTGGCGTGGCCCCTGGTCATGTCGGCCCGCCAGCGGTTCCAGTCGCGCGGCCAGGCGGCGTCGCGGCACTGCACCCCGAGGTAGACCGCGTAGTTGTTCTCGTCCTTGGCGTCGTTCTCCGCGTGCTGGCGGTAGGCGGCGACCAGGGGGGCCGTCTCGCCCTTCTTGACGTACGCGGAGAAGGCCTTGGCCAGCTGCGGCCAGAGGGTGTCGCTGTAGCCGCCGACGGTGTAGATGTCGTCGAGTTCGCTGGGGCCGACGATCCCGCCGGCCGGGCGCTCCCCGAGCCGCTCCCGCATGGCGTACCACGCGAAGGAGACCTCCTTGCCGGTCTCACCCAGCCGGTAGACCGGGTTGTGGCGGGCGGTCCACTTCAGGAAGTCCTGGTGCCTGCGGTCGAAGGCGGCGTTCTGGGCGAGGTTGGCGTCGTACCAGACGCCGCGCGGGTCGACCACGCTGTCCAGGACGAGCCGCTTGACCCGGTCGGGGAAGAGCGTCGCGTAGACCGCCCCCAGGTAGGTCCCGTACGAGTAACCCAGGTAGCTGATCTTGCTCTCGCCGAGCGCGGCCCTGATCTGGTCCATGTCCCGGGCGGCGTTCTCGGTGCTCATGTGGGGCAGCACCCAGCTCCACCGGTTGCCGCACGCCTCGGCGTACTGGCGGGCGCGGGAGAGCAGGACGTTCTCCTCGCGCCGGTTGTCCGGCACGTGGTCGGGGCGGGGCGGCGCGTAGTACGTCTTCGGGTCGACGCAGGTGAGCGCGGGCTCGCTGGCACCCACCCCGCGCGGGTCGAAGCCGATCACGTCGAGCCGGTCGGCCACCTCCGCGGGCAGCGCGGCGGCGACGCCCTTGGCCAGGTCGCGGCCGGAGGCCCCGGGGCCGCCGGGATTGACCAGCAGCGAGCCCAGGTGGTTGTGGTCGCGGGACGCCTTCCCCTTGATGCGGTTCAGGGCGATGCTGATCGTCTGGTATGGATTGCGGTAGTCGAGCGGCACTCTCAGCGTGGCGCACTCCACGGTGGCGTCCGCCCGCCTCGCGGGAGCGGGCGTCACCTCCTGGGGCACCGGGGTCTTGGCCTCTTCGCACGGGCCCCAGACCAGCCCCGTCCGCTCCTGGGCGACGGCCCCCTGCGGAACCCCGACGGCGGCGGCCAGCAGCCCGATTCCTGCGGCGGCCCCGACAACCCTCTTCACTATTCGATCCCCCTACTCGTACGGCAGAGGCGATGGTCTCCCGGGCGGCGGCCCGGCACCCGGGAGACGACCGGATACTTACCACTCTGTAGCGAGCTGATTGCTCACTGTAATGATCCTGGCCGCGAACGTACGGGGATCATGTTCGCGGACGCGGCGTACCGCCCCCACCTCGCCGGTCACCGCGGTGGGGTCGGTCAGGCGGACGTCACGGCGGGACACGAAGACCTCCGTGCGCGGCGGGGAGCCCGGATGCCCCACCGCGCACGGAGGTCTTCGCCATCGGTCGAACCCTGCTGCCGGCGACGCCCGCGGCCGGTACGACTAGCGGACGACGACCTCGGGCCCGGCGGCGTCCTCGTCGTCGAGGTCGACCTCCACGCCCATCTCCTCGGCCAGGCGCAGGGCCTCCTCGATCAGGGTCTCCACGATCTGCGACTCCGGGACGGTCTTGATGACCTCGCCCCTGACGAAGATCTGGCCCTTGCCGTTGCCGGAGGCGACGCCGAGGT